>JBKHIN010000062.1:0-10658 GCA_046538635.1 Alphaproteobacteria bacterium | reverse complement strand
GCCCTGCGCGAGGCCCTGCGGCGCGGCTATGCGGTTCTGGAGGACGGGGGCTCAAGCCTCGATGCCGTCCAGACGGCCATCGTCTTTCTGGAGGATGCGCCGGAATTCAACGCGGGCCACGGCGCGGTCTTCAACTATGACGGCCGGAACGAGATGGACGCCGCCATCATGGACGGGCGCACGCTGAATTCGGGCGCGGTGGCGAGCGTCCATCACATCCGCAATCCCATCCGGGCGGCACGGCTGGTCATGGAACGTTCCAAGCATGTCATGCTGATCGGCGAGGGCGCGGACCGGTTCGCCGAAAGCCAGGGGCTTTTCCCCGTGCCCCGCACCTATTTCCATACGGAGCACCGCTGGGAAAAATTCCTCGAGGCGCGCGAGGAGGAGGGCGATCCCTATGAAGGGCCCCATCCGCTCGATCCGCCTGCGGAGGAGAAGGAAGAGAGCTCCGGCGAGGACGGGCCCGGAGAGGATGAGGGCGACGGCCCTGTCTTGCCCCCGCGCGGCGCACCGCTGGATGTGCCCGCGATCCCGGACGGAGAGCCCGGTCCCGGTCCCCGGGACGAGCCGCAGCCAGATGAATTCGGCACGGTGGGTGCGGCCGCGCTCGACAGGCACGGCAATCTGGCGGCGGGCACCTCAACGGGCGGGCTGACGCTCAAGCGTTTCGGGCGCGTGGGCGACACGCCGATTGTCGGCGCGGGCACCTATGCCGACAATGAGTCCTGCGCCGTGTCGGCCACCGGCAAGGGCGAATATTTCATTCGCGGCACCATTGCGCGGGATGTCTGTGCGCTGATGGAAATGCGTGGAACGCGGCTCAATCGCGCCGCCCGCCGGACCATCCACGGCAAGCTGACGGATATGGGCGGCACAGGCGGCATCATCGCCGTGGACGGGAACGGCAATTTCACCTTTGCCTTCAACACAGAGGCCATGATGCGCGCCGTGAAAACACCCTATACGGAGCAGGTGATGATTTTCAGGCCCGATACGGAAAAACAAGCCTCACGTTGAAGTGCTGTCCTGAGACGATAATCACCTGACAGTTTGGTCCGCCGGTCGGGCGCGCGACCGCCAGAGTCGGGCCCGCGCTCACCAGTAGCCCGAAGACACGGGCGGCCAGGGGCCATTCAGAACTTCACGGTGATCGACGCCGCCACCGTGTGGCTGTTCCAGTCTTCGCGGGCGAAATCGGTGCGGTAGGAGAAGTCCGCCTCCGCGCCCCCGCCCAGATCGGCGGTGAGCCCCACTTGCGTGCGCACGAAGGAGCGGTCGGCTTCGAGGCCCTGAACGAGTACGGGCGCGCCGCCCTCCTCCAGCACGGCCTCGATGGCAGGATCGGCGTTGCCGAAGCCGGTCTGCCAGGTCGCCCGGCCCCAGATGTTCATGCCCTGCCGCTCGCCGAAATCGACGTCGATCGCGGCCGACGCGCCGAGGCCGAGGCGCGCGTAATCCACCTCCCGGCCGCCGGGCGGCAGAACATCCTCCCCGCTCTCGAAGCGGGCCTTCGCATGGCGGAATTCGGCCACGGGTCCCGCATCCATATTGCCGAAGCGAAAGGCATAGCCGGTATCGACATGGGTCCACACATGCTCGCCCGTTCCGGCCGGACGCATAGAGGCGCCGGGAAGCAGCGCGCCCGTCTCCTGCACGCCACCGAAGCCGAGCGTACCCATATTGAAGGAGCCGTCCACATGCCAGGGTCCCTCGCCCAGCGAGGCGAACAGGCTCCAGGTCATCGATTCGGACGCATAGTCGCGGCGCCCCAGATCGGCCTCGCCCCCCGAATAGCTGACCGCGAAACCCGCCAGCAGCGCATCGGCGAAGCGATAATCCAGGCCGCCGGAGATCGAGTGGGTCCAGAAATCGCTGGCGGCCCCTGGCGCGGCGCGGGCCTGACCTACACCCGTATCGCCGAGCAGGAAGATCCCCAGACCCGGCGGCAGCGCCATGGCCGGGCCGAACGGGCTTTCGTTCCGTTCCCGGGCGAGTTCGCGCTCGGCTTCGGCCGCGGCAAACTGAAGCGCCACCTGGGGATCATATTCAGCGGCGGCGCGGTAGGCGTTCCATTCCACGTCCGGTCCTTTCAGGCCGGTGACGTGCAGCCCGCCGCCGCTGTGGCGCGCATGGCGCATGCGCCTGTCGAGCTGGTCAGCGAGACGGGCGGAGAAGCTTTCGAAAAAGCCGTCCTGCAGGAAAATTCCGGCGCCGATGGCGAAAGGCTCGTCCGCGCCAGCCTGAGCCGCCGGGCCCAGTGCTCCGGCGAGGACGGCCACGCTCGCGGCCATACGCGACCCGAATGAACTCCTCATACGCCTCCGGCCCGCCTTCCGGATGACTTCGCCCCCCGGACTCGCGCGGCCAGCCCCCTTGTCTTTTGCCGGTTCGCTCTTGCACCGCACCCTGCGCAAGAGAAATGGCTTCAATTGGACAGAATCCGCCGAATTGGGCCAATTTTGTGGCAGCGCGTCCGTCGAGGGATTTCAAGGAACGCAGCCCGTTTTGAGCGACCTGCCGCAAACACCTTTCCATAATGTACAGAAAGCTCACACGGAGAGGGGGCCGTCATGGCGGACGGCAAGCCGGATCGGACGATGAAGGAACGGCGCACGGGCCGGTGGGCCGCCGTGCATCTGGTCGTTGCGTCGTTGCTGATCCTTGGCGTCGCCGCGGTGCGGTTGCGGGCAAGCCTTGCGGATTCGGCCGGCCTGTCGCTGCCGGCGGGAATCGGCGTACTGGCCCTGCTGCCGGCCGGCTTGCTGTTCAGGAGTTTCCTGCGCCGCTGACGGGATGCAACCTTCGGCGGTGTTCAACCGTTTGTATTGCATTCGGGGCTCTGGCATGGCACCGGGGGCGGCGCTAAACTCCGCGCCCGTTTCGCGGGCCCCGCCGGGACCCGTTTCGGACACCGACGTCGAGGCACTTCAATGAGCAAAATGCAGCTTGCCATCTCCGGCGCTGCCGGACGGATGGGCCGGGCGCTTATCGGGCTGGCCCGGGAGATGAAAGGCATCGAGTTAATGGGCGCCATAGAAGCGCCCGGACACAGCGCCATCGGCAAGGATGCAGGCGAACTGGCGGGCGGAAGCTCGCTGGGCCTGCCGGTGACCGACGATGCGCTGAGCATCATCGTCAATGCCCATGCGCTGATCGACTTTTCCACCCCCAGCGCTACCGTCGAGATGGCGGGTCTGGGGGCGCAGGCGCGCATCGTCCATGTGGTCGGTACGACGGGGCTGGAGGAAGAACACCTGAGCCGGCTGGATGCCGCCGCCCGCCACGCCACGGTCATTCGTGCAGGGAACTTCAGCCTGGGCGTCAATCTGCTGACCCAGATCACCCGCCTGGCGGCGGAACGTCTGGGAGACGATTTCGATATCGAAATCGTGGAAATGCATCACCGTCACAAGGTGGACGCCCCTTCGGGCACGGCCCTGATGCTGGGCGAGGCGGCGGCGCAGGGACGCCAGGTGCCCCTCGACGGGGTGGCCGAACGGGGGCGCGACGGCAAGACCGGGGCCCGCGAAAAAGGGCGCATCGGCTTTTCCTCCGTACGCGGCGGCGGCATCATCGGTGAGCACATGGTGCTGTTCGCGGGCGAGGGCGAGCGGCTGCAACTAAGCCATGTCGCCGAGGACCGGAGTATTTTTGCCCGCGGCGCCCTGCGCGCAGCGCAATGGGGCTGGAACGAAGGCCGCGGCAATATGGGCCCCGGCATGTTTTCCATGGCGGATGTTCTGGGCTTCGGCCGTCCGCAGGCCAACACGCCCAAATTGTCGCTGACGGAATGAGGCCGGCCCCCGGACGGGGCCGGCTACGACGGTGTGGCGCACCAGGCGTCAGGCGACCGCTTCCAGAATCATGTTGGTGGGGGTCTCCGCCGCCCGGCGCACCTGCGTGAAACCGGCTTGCTTCAGAACTTCGGTCAGGCGCTTCTCACCCGCCTGACTGCCGAGGCACAGGCCCCTCTCCTGGGAGCGTGAAGTCGGCACACAGACGGTCGTGGAAAAACTGTAGAAAATCCCCGAGAGGAGATTGAGGTTATCGGCCAGACTATCCTCCGCGATGGGCTCGACCAGCATGAAGGTACCGCCGGGCTTCAGGGACTCTCTCACATGACGGGCCGCACCGACCGGATCGCCCATATCGTGCAGAGCATCGAAAATACAGACCAGATCGTAGTCCTTGCCCGGAAATTCCTTGGCTTTGACGACCTCGAAATCCGCATTCTCAACGCCTGCATCTGCGGCTTTCTTTCTGGCATCCTCGATGGACGGTTCATGAAAGTCGAAACCGCGGACCGTGGACCTGGGATAGGTCTCGGCCAGCAGCAGGGTCGAGGACCCGCGCCCGCACGCCACATCGGCGATCTTGGCGCCGGCCTTGAGCTTTTCCTCGACGCCGTTGAGCGCGGGAATCCATGACTCGGTCAGATAGGTGACATAACCGGGCCTGAAGAAACGGTCGGTGCCGCAGAAGCAGCATTCGTGATGCTCGCTCCAGGGCCGGCCGCGGCCGGAGCGGAACACGTCGACCGCCGTATCGGGCGTGACATACTGGCTGACCACGGCCTGAAAGAAGCCCTGCATGCAGGTGGGTTCGCCCTCATGGGCAAAGATCGCGGCCTGCTCGGGCGTCATACTGAAATGGTCCGTGTCAGGATCATACTCTATATACCCGGCCGCCGCATTGGCCGACAGCCATTCGCGCAGATAGCGCGCATCGACGCCGGCCTTTTCCGCCAGCGTCTCATGGCTGCAGGGACCGTTTTCTTCCAGCGCACGGTAAACGCCTGTCTGGTCGCCGATATAGGACATAAGAACGCCCATGGCGCCGCCCACATCGGCCATCACCTTTCCCTGCAGTTCCTCGAATTTGGACTGGTCGAAGCTGTCCGCACTCATTGCCGTTCTCCATTTATTCAGCTCGCTGAAAACCATACCCGCGGGCGGCCAGATGCTGCCGGTCGTGGCTGCCGGTCCAGGTTCACCGTCACATTAGGTGATGGTGCCCGGCGTCTTCAATGCAGGAATGTAGCCGGCATCACACTCAGCGACGCACGCTGGTTGCCTCCTGAAGCCGCGCGGCCTCCCAGGCGAGCATGGCGCGCTTGCGCGTCAGCCCCCAGCGATAGCCGCCCAGAGCCGCCGACTCGCGCAAGACGCGGTGGCAGGGAATCAAATAGCTGATCGGATTGCGCCCCGCCGCGCTGCCGACGGCGCGCACGGCCTTCCCGGTACAGACTTTCCGGGCAATATCGGAATAGGACAGCGCAGCGCCGGGCGGGATCTCCAGCAGTGCCCGCCACACCCGGTGCTGGAATTCCGTGCCCCCCACCAGCACGGAAAGCGGGCCTGAGCCGCCTGTGCGCTCAGGCGGCACGGCGGGGAATATCCGCTCGATCAGCGGAGCGGTGACTTCCGGCCGATGGGCATAGGCCGCGTTGGGCCAGCGGCTGCGCAAGTCCTCGAACACCTGCCCCCGCTCGCCCGGCCCGGCGAAGGCGAGACCGGTCACCCCTCTTTCATGGGCGATGAGCAGGCAATCACCGAAGGGCGAATCGTGGAAGCCCCAGGCCAGGGTGAGCCCGGCGCCGCCGCTCTTCACTTCGCCCGGGGTCATGGCTTCGATGGTAACGAAAAGATCATGCAACCGTCCGGGGCCGGACAATCCGCTCTCATAAGCCGCATCGAGCAGGCTCGCCCGTCCGGCCAGCAGCGTGCGGGCGTGGGCATGGGTGAGCAGCTTGAGAAACCCCTTGGGGCTCACCCCCACCCAACGGCTGAACAGGCGCTGGAAGTGCGCGGGCGAGAGGCCGATATGGGCCGCAACCTCATCGAGGCGCGGCTGGTCTTCCCGGCAACTTTCAATAAAGCGGATCGCCTCGGCCAGGCGCGCATAATCCCGCCCGCGGGGCCCCTCCGGCCCGCCGAAATGGTCCGCCTCAGGTGAAACCGTGCTGTCCATGAACGTATCCGTTACCGTCTTCATGGACGCAAGCTATGCCCGCAACGGCATGCGCGCCACCCGAAACATGCGGCCCGCAAAGATTGGCAAGCTGCGCTCACCCACCCGGCCCCATCACCCCCGTTTGCCCCACATCCCGCCCCGCCGGGTCGATCAGCACGCCGGGATTGAGCAGGCCTGAGGGATCGAGCCGGGCCTTGGCGCCCTGCAGCGCTTCCCGAAACAGGCCCGGCGACTGGCGTTCATAACCGGCGCGGTGGTCGCGGCCCACGGCATGGTGGTGGGTAACGGTGCCGCCCGCCTGCACCACTACCTCGTTCGCCGCTTCCTTGATCCGCCGCCACGCGGGGAGCAGTTCTTCCGGGGCTCCGCCTTTCGGCCCCAGCACGGAGAAGGAGAAATAGGGCGCCGGGCCGTCCGGATAGACATGGGTGAAGCGGCAGCTCAGGCGCGTTTCATTGCCCGTCGCCTCCCGGATCGCCGCCCTCATCCTCGAGCGGACGGTCTCGTAGAAATCCGGGAACCGGTCCCAGGTGATGGCGGATTCGAACGTGTCCACGATCATGCCCCGCGCCACCAGATAGTCGCGGTAATAGGGCGCGCGCAGGAAGGCCGAGCGCCAGCGCCCCGCCGCGCCCTCGCGGGCCCCGCCCTCGCGCTTTTTGAGCGAGCGCTGCGCGGCCTCCGCGTCATAGCGCCCGCCGTGATCGGCGGCCAGTTCCAGCGCCCGGGCAAGCCAGGCGTCGAGCGGATGATCGGCGGATTCGAACCCCAGGATCAGGATCGCCTCCTGCCCGTCGCCGATACCGTTCATGCGGGCTTCCTCAGGGTCCAGCAGGCGGCAATTGGCAGGAAACAGCCCCGACTGCGACAGCGCCCGCACGGCCTCGGCGCCACGGGCCATGTCCGGGAAGGAAATGCTGGCCGAGCCGCGAAAGCGCGGCCGGTCCTGCAGGCGCATCCAGGCCTCGGTAATGACGCCCAGCGTGCCTTCCGAACCGATCATGAGCCGGTCGGGCGAGGGGCCGGCGCCGGAGCCCGGAAGGCGGCGCGTCTCCAATGCGCCCTGCGGCGTCAGGCTGCGGGTGGATTCCACGAAATCGTCGATATGGGTGTAGAGCGTCGCGTAATGGCCGCCGGAGCGGGTGGCGATCCAGCCGCCCAGCGTCGAGAACTCAAAGCTTTGCGGATAATGGCGCAGGGTGAGGCCGTGAGGGCGCAGCGCGTCCTCAAGCGCGGGCCCGTAGATGCCCGCCTGGATGCGCGCGGCGCGGCTCGTCCGGTCGATCTCCAGAACCTCGTTCAGGCCCGTCAGATCGAGACTGACGACGCCGGGATAGAGGCCGCCCACATCCGGTTCCACCCCGCCGCACACGGATGACCCGCCGCCGAAGGGAATCACCGCCGCCCCCGCCGACACCGCCCAGTCGAGCACGGCGGCGGCCTCTTTCTCCGTACTCGGCCGGGCGACCACATCCGGCGCATGGGGCGCCTGGCGCAGATAGAGGCGCGCAATGTCGGCAAAGGACCGCCCGAAGGCGTGGCGCAGCCGGTGCGCGGGCGCCGTGGTGACGATGCCTTCAAGGCCGGGCGGCGGCTTCAGTCGCACTTCGGGCAGGGAGAACTCTTCCACACGCGGCGGCGGGAGCGGAGTCACCCCTTCGGGCGCGCGCGCCGCCACGGCCGCATCGAGCACGGCGCGCTCATCGGCGCTCAGCACCTCGTCCGCGTACCCCCAGCCGCAGGGGTCGAGCGGACGGCCGGTCGCCGGGTGGCGATCCGGGCCGGGTTCTTTCGCCGCGCCGCTCACTGCCGGGTCAGAATGAATTTCAGGGTTTCGCCCTTTTCCGCCTCGTCCGGCAGGGTGTTCACGAGCACGGTAAGGGCGCCATCTTCGCCCAGAAGATAGGAAACGTACGGGGGCTGATTTTCGGCCTCCATGACATTTTTGAAGATGGCGCGCCCCTCCTTTGCCTCGGTGAGCTTCATCGTGATCGGCGGGTTATCGCCTTCCCATGTGCTGAAGTCCGGCCGGAAGTGCTTGAAGCGCAGAAATACGCCGTCCTTCTCTTCGGAAATCACGACATACTCCAGGACAGCCGGCTTTCCTTCCATCACCAGGCGGAACATGCCGGTCATGACGCCCGCGCGCGGTTCACTCCAGATTTCTTCCACGTGGCCTTCGCCCGACGCGGCCCAGTGACCGGCGAGCCAGCCCAGATCCTTCAGCTTCGCCGCCTGTGCGGGCGCGGTGGCCAGCGGCGCGGCAACCAGCAAAAATACGAGAACACGGAACATGGCGTCCCTCCCCGGTTTGGATTTTGGGCTGCAAGTATACCGGAAGTGGGCGCTCCTGCGCATATCACGATGGACCGGGCCGCTCACTTCCGCGTCACGATGCGGGCCGTGGCGGAGCCGGTGGCGAGCAGGGCGCCGTCCGGACCTTCGAGGCGGGCCTCCAGGAACACGACCGAGGCGCCGCGCCGGACCACCTGCCCCACCCCTACGAGGCGGCCGGGCGGGGCGGGGCTCAAAAAGTTGGCCTTCATTTCGAGCGTGGGCACGATCTGCCCCCATTCGAGGGTAAGTCCCGCCGCCACGGACATCAGGTCATCGAGCATGGCCGCCACCATGCCGCCCTGGAGCGCGCCCCACTTGTTGCACAGCGGCGGCCCCGCATCGAAGGCGATGCGCACGGCGCCGCCCTTTTCGTCCAGCGCCAGGGGGGCAATACCCAGAAGCGCGCTGGCGGGCGCGGGCCGTTTGAGGATCGCCTGGATGTTGGGGGGATAACGTTCCGGCGTCGCGGGATCGATTTCGGTCCACTCGGTCATGCCTGTTTCCGTACCAGTTTCAGGGCTTGCGCCGGGTCCAGACGGCCGTCATAGAGGGCGCGGCCCGAGATCACGCCGGCGACGGGCGCGCCGCAGTCCATCAGGGCGCGCAGATCGTCAAGGCCGCCCAGCCCGCCCGAGGCGATGACCGGGATGGAAACGGCCCGCGCCAGTGCCGCGGTGGCCGCCACATTGATGCCGGTCATCAGGCCGTCGCGGGCGATGTCGGTGAAAATGAGCGCCGCCACGCCCGCATCCTCGAACCGTTTCGCCAGCGTAACGGCATCGATGTCCGAACTCTGCGCCCAGCCCTCGACGGCCACCCGGCCCTCGCGGGCGTCGATGCCCACCGCGATGCGGCCGGGCCACTCGCGCGCGGCCGCCTTCACCAGCGCCGGATCGCGCACCGCCGCCGTACCCAGGATGACGCGGCGCACGCCCTTCTCCAGCCAGCTTGCGATGCCCGCATGGGTACGGATGCCGCCGCCGAGCTGCACGGGCAGGCGCACCGCCGCCAGAATGGCCTCCACCGCCGCGCCGTTGACCGGAGCCCCGGCGAAGGCGCCGTTCAGGTCCACCAGATGCAGCCATTCGAAGCCCTGGGCCTCGAAGGCGCGGGCCTGCGCCGCCGGGTCCTCGTTGAAGACGGTGGCGCGCGCCATGTCGCCCTGCTCCAGCCGCACCGCCCGGCCGTCCTTCAGGTCGATGGCGGGAAACAGGATCATGGCCGCCACCGCAGGAAATTGGCGATCAGCGCCAGCCCCAGCGCCTGGCTCTTTTCCGGGTGAAACTGGGCGCCGATGAGATTGGCGCGCCCCGCCGCCGCGGTCAGCGGCCCGCCGTGGTCCGTGCGCGCCAGCACCAGCCCCGGATCCTGGGGCACGAAATGCCAGGAATGGACGAAATAGGCATGGGGCCCGTCCGGCCCGCCGAGCCGCTCCAGCCCGCGCAGCACCGGGTGCGCGCCTGCGAATTCCAGCCGGTTCCAGCCCATATGGGGCACCTTGAGCGCCGGATCGGCGGGCTCCAGCGCCACCACCTCGCCCGGCAGCCAGCCCAGGCCCGCATGTTCGCCATGTTCGAAGCCGCGCGTGGCCATGAGCTGAAAGCCGACACAGATGCCCAGAAAGGGGCGGCCGCCCTCGATCACGGTCTCGGTGAGCGCCGCCACCATGCCGGGGAGAGCGCGCAGCCCGGCCATGCAGTCGCCGAACGCGCCCACGCCGGGGAGAACGATGCGCTCCGCGGCGCGCACGGCCTCCGGATCGGAGGTCACCGAAACGGGCATATCAAGGCCGCTTTCCGCCGCCGCCCGTTCGAAGGCCTTTTCGGCGGAGCGCAGATTCCCGGAGCCGTAATCGATAATGGCGACGGACATGAAACGGATTTCTCCCCGGCCGGTGGGCGGACATTTCGAGCGGCAAAGCAATGCGACGCCGGGCCCGCCGGGTCAACCGCGGCGTGGACAGGCGGGGCGGGGTGGGCCGCGGCCGGGACTGTTCACAAGCGTGTCCGCGGGTTATGCCCGGCCCCCTGCGCGGCCGGACGGCGCGGGGCGGCGGCAGACCGGGTGTGAGCGGGCGCGGCCGGACGCCCTGTCCCCGCGAATCGCGGTTTCGCCCACCCCGTCGAATTTCGCCAAACGAGGCCTGTCCGGCCCTGAACGGGGCCCGAATTTTCATGAAAACGGGGCATCTGGCCCGGTTTAGAGCGGTTGAGGCGGGCCGGGCATATTCCGGGCGGAGGGCGGCTGAGCGGTCCGGGCCCGTTCCGGGCGGTTTGTCCCCGGCCCGGCCGAATTACGGTGACAGATTCCATGAGGTGTGGATAGCGGCCCTGCCTCTGTCAGGA
>JBKHIN010000290.1:0-4378 GCA_046538635.1 Alphaproteobacteria bacterium | reverse complement strand
TGCTCAATGCCAAACTATCCGGCTCTAGCCGGGCTTGCATGCGCACGCATTCCGAATGGAGACAGCAATGATCGAGGTCAGGCAAACCGGCGATGCGGATCCGCTCTCTTTTGAGGTGACGGTCGGTGAGGGCAATGGGCAAACCCGCCATCAGGTCACACTGTCCCGGGCGGACTATGAAAGGTTCGCCAGCGGTCCGTGCACGCCTGAACGCTGCATAGAGGCGGCGTTCCGCTTTCTGCTCGACCGGGAGCCCAAAGAGGCCATCCTCCCGAGCTTCGACGTCAGCGTCATCTCCCGTTACTTCCCCGAATTCGAGGCGGAACTGCCGCGATACATCGCAAGCAGTTCTGCGGCTGGAGACGGCGCATGATCGGCGCCATTGCGGGCGACATCATCGGTTCGCGCTTCGAGGGCCATCCGGCCCCGCCTTCCGGATTCGAGTTGTTCCACCGTCATTGCTGCTTCACCGACGACACGGTGTGCAGTCTGGCGGTCGCCTGCATGGCGCGTGTACAGGCCACGTAGAGCAGGTTCTCCGGCCGTTTCGATTGCAAACTCTGCCGTCATGCTGCCCCGTTCACCGTGCCTGGGTTCGGGCAAGATAGACCGTTTGTGTGAAGGGCTTGTCCTGCAAGGGATTGTGAAAGGTCACCGGTTCCGCCCATGCCTCGGCGAAAACTTCCGCCAGCCGTTCGGTGAAGGCAGGGTCGGGCTTCTCGTTCGACCACAGGCCGAAAATGCCCCCCGGTTTGATGTGAGCGGCCAGCGCGTGCAGGCCTTCGGGCCGGTAGAAGCCTGTGCTGCGCGCATCGAGCAGCCCCTCGGGCGAATGGTCGATGTCCACCAGAACGGCATCGAAACGGCGGCCGGGCATGCCCGGATCGAAACCGGCTTCGCCGCCCGCCATGTTGAAAAAATCTCCCTGAACGAACCGGCAGCGTTCATCGGCCGTCAATTCGGCGCCGAGCGGCAGCAGCCCGGTGCGGTGCCAGTCGATCACCGCATCCAGCATCTCGACGACGATCAGAGAGCGAACCGTCTCATGCTCCAGAACGGCGCGGGCCGTGTAGCCGAGCCCCAGCCCGCCGACAACGATGTCGCGGCCGCCGCCTTCGAGCGCCGCCAGGCCGAGCCGGGCCAGCGCGATCTCCGACGCGGTGAACAGGCTCGACATGAGGAATTCCTCGCCGAGCTTGATCTCGAAAACATCGACGCCCTGCGACAGCACCCGCCGCCGCCGCAGGCTCAGCGCGCCAATGGGCGTCGGGCGGTAGTCCAGCTCTTCAAACAGCAAACTCATAGGGCTCGCGGATTTCCTCGGGCGGCCGGCAATCAGACCGACGGATTATGCGGGATGGCGCCCTTTATCGGCGGTTCGGGCGCAAACATCAAGCGAGCGGCCGTCTGCCTTCAGGCCAGCCAACGCGTGATCCACTCCAAAGGGCTACAAAGCGGCAGCGAAAGCTGTTATGTGATCCCCACAAGCAGTGCTTTCTCTAATGCCCTGAGCCGCAGGACCGGCGGCGGGCACTAACTTCCTCGACATTATCGGGAGGCGGGAAAGCCCCTGCACAGCCGAACCGATGCGCGCGCGTTGCGGCGCCTTGGCCTTTCGAGGCCAGGGAAGCCCTCACGCTGTGCTGATCTGGCGGACGGAACGCCGTTCGTCCTGTCGGCTGGCTTTGGGGACGGTACCAGCCTTGCGCCGCGCAAGGATCGGCCTCGATCCACTGCCGCGGCCCGCATGTCGCATGCATCTGCAGGCAATGGGAGAATTGCAGCCGTGTGCGGACGAGGGGCGAAAACGGCGGTGCAAAGGCGCCGAAGGACCCGTTGAAATATGCCGCACGTGCGGCTGCGCGAAGCGGAGGGAAAAGTGAAGGCAAGGAAGGGCTGAACATTGTCGTCAGGTAAGAAGCCGGGCCCGTCAGTCAGTGGGCGGATTGAAGTCACGCATGGTTCCTATCGAATTCTTGCGGGTGAGTTGAAGGGGAGATGCAAAGCCGTCGCCTATCTCGGAACGTGGAAGATCGACGAGTGTGACGGAAAGACGAAAGAGGATGCGGTCGATGCTCTCAAGCGTTTGCTGGACGAACGCGCCGGGGAATTGCGGCGGGGCCGCAGCGGCCCGGTTCCGAGTGCGGATGAATACCGCGAGGCGCTCATGGCGCTCCAGGCCGGGCAATACCGCACGGTGCTGAAACTGCTGGCGGCTCACGGACGGCGGCCCGAACTCATGATTACGGCGGCGGAGCTGGCGCGCATAAGCGAGACGGACGAGAGCGGGGCCATCGCCGCCTATGTGCGGCTGGGGCGGGCGCTCGGTTCTTTCCTGGAGTTCTCTCCGGATACGGCAGGGTGTGACCGGGCGCTGGTTCCCGTCCTGACCTTTGCCGCCGTCGAAACGCTGCCCGGCAGGGGCGGCAGGGCGCTGTGGTTGCGGCCGGAAGTGGCGGCGGCGCTCGACGCCCTGCATTGCAATTCAGTATAAGCGGGAGCGCAGGTGCGGCAAGGCAAAATCCGGAAATCTTCCGGAGAAGGAACAATAATGGAGGCATGTACGCAGTGGACGATACGAACACGACCGAAATCGGCTCCCTGATGCAGGACTATCTGCGCGCATGCTGGGGCCGGACACCGGACAAGGAAGCGGCGGAAGAGCTGGGCGCGCGTCTGGAGCGCACCCTGCGTAACCGGCTCGACATGCTGGGCGCCGATGCCGAACGGCTTCTCGACATCGAACCGGCCCGGGTGATGGCCGAACTCGAAGCCCTCGAAAGGGAGGCGGCGCTGGAAGACGCCGGCGCGGAGCCGGCGGCGCGGCGCACACAGGGGCAGGAGGCCGGAAAGGCCCGGACCAGGCCGCGGGGACACGGACAGCCCGCGGCACAGGGGAAACAGCGCCAGCAGTCCCGCAATGTTCGCGGGGGCCAACGCGGCAGGCGCTGAACGGCGCCTCCCATCCGTGTTCCGGCAACATTCGGTGTGACGGCGGATCGCCGGAACCCGTCCATGAGGAACGCGCGGAGTTTCCGTATGGTCATGAGGCTGTTCGATACCAGCCATTGACCCGGGAGCGATTTTGGGCGAACCGCTGTCCGCCCGGGCGGCAAATCAGCAATGAGTCAGAAAACCTGGCGGCATAGGGAAAGCGAGCATGAACCTGCGCAGCAGCGCGCCGGCGTGGCTGGTTGGAGCCGCCTTTTTGATGACTTTGTCGTCCGTCTTCGGGCAGACCTATTTCATCGCCATTTTCGCCCCGCAACTGAAGTCCACCTTCGGACTGAGCGATGGCGGCTTCGGCGGCCTTTATACCGTGTCCAACGTGGCCAGCGCCGCCGTGCTGTTGTGGGCGGGCAAGATCGCCGACCATTACCGCATTCGCTGGCTCGCCGTCCTGACGCTCCTCGCGCTGGCCGCGGCCTGCGCCGCGATGGCAAGCGTGTCCGCCGCCTGGATGCTGCTGCCGGTCCTGTTCGCTTTGCGCCTGTTCGGGCAGGGCGTTCCCGGACACCTGGCCTTCACCGGCATTGGCCGCTGGTATGTGCGCCGGCGCGGGCGCATGATCTCGCTCGCCGCGCTGGGGTTTCCCATCAGCGAAGCCCTCGCGCCGATGACCGCCGTGGCGCTGATCGCCGCCGTGGGCTGGCGGGAGACATGGTTCATGGCGGCGGCGGTGCTGTGCGCGGTCTCCGTGCCCCTGGTCCTTTTCTTTTTGCGCAACGAACCGGCGCACGATCAGCCGTCGGACGACACGGACGGCGAGGGAGCGGCTGAGCGGCGTCATTGGACGCGTGCGGAAGTCTTGCGGCGGCCGGAATTCTTCGTGGTCCTTGCGGGCGTCGTCACTCCGCCCTTCGTCATGACAGGGATCATCTTTCATCAGGCTTATCTGGTGGAGGTCAAGGGCTGGACGCTCGCCTGGTTCGCGGCCTGGTTTCCCGCCTATGCGGGCTCCAGCGTTCTGGCGGCCCTCACAACCGGCTGGCTGGTGGACCGGTTTGATGCCCGCACTCTCCTGCCTCTGTTTCTGCTGCCCATGGCCGCGGGCGTACTGACGCTGGCGTTCACGGATTCGCCCTGGGCGGTGCCCGTCTTCATGGTGCTGGGCGCGGCCACGGGCGGCAGCGCGGCCACCCTGCTGGGCGCGCTGTGGGCGGAACTGTTCGGCACGCGGCATCTGGGCGCGATCCGCTCGGCGGCATTCGCGGCGATGGTGTTCGCCTCGGCGCTGGCGCCCGGCCTGATCGGGGCGCTTCTCGACATGGGCGTGCGTCTTGAGGACCAGTATGTGGTGATGGCCGTTTATGCGCTGTGCGCCGCGTTCTGGTTGAAACTGCTCGTTCCTCGTTTGCACCGGCTGGCCGAGGCCTGA
>JBKHIN010000289.1:0-4393 GCA_046538635.1 Alphaproteobacteria bacterium | reverse complement strand
CTTCCTCTCCCGAGGGAGAGGCGTGAACGGCTCTAAGTCCGCCACTTCAACGTCACTTCCTCCTTGAGCGGATGGTCGAACGGCTTGCCGGTTTCGGCCGCCTCGGCCCAGGCCTGTTTGAGGCGGAAGCACCATTTGGCCTGCATGTCGGCGTCGTTGATGAGCATGAGGCGCGGAGTGAACCGCAAGCCCTCTTTCTGGATCATAACCACGTCGTGGTCCTGCCCCGCCTGCACCCCCCTCACACCCCCGGCGCGGACTCCGATGCGGTGCGGGCCTGCCAGCGGATCAGGCCGGTGAGCTGGGCGATGAAGAGCGGCCAGAGCACCCAGTTGATGAGCTGCAGATAGCGGGCGATGCCGGCCTTGCTCCAGTCCGGCAAGCGGGGCGAGGGGCCGGGGGCGCAGCCGCCCTCTGCCTCGCCGTGCAGGCACAGGGTCCGCAGGCGGAACACGTAATCCGCGCCCGCGCCTTCGGCCCCGCCGGACAGGGAGAAGACCCCGCCGGGCAGCAGCCTCGCCACGGTGCCGTCGAAGGCGGGCCCGAGATTTGCGAACATGCAGCGGCCGATATCCGTCTGAAGATCCGCCATCGGACCGTTTGCGCCGTTCTTCATGAAGCCGGGGCACAGCATCCTGTCCAGGCGGTCCTCCGGCAGCGGGGCATCGGAGGGCGCCGCCAGGTCGATGACCGGGATGGTGTGACGCAGCGTGGTCCACAGGGCGGCCTCGTATTCGGGGGTTCCGGACGGGGAAGCGGGGGCGGACGGGGCGCTTTCGCCGGGCGGACATTGCGCATCGGCGGCGCAGCCCCGCGGGACGGCGAAGACCAGAAACCCGGCCCCCGCAACGAACAGCCACAAAAGGATCAGCGCCCAGTGCCTCGTGCCGTAGCCCAGGAGGGGCCCGACAACGAGGCGTTCGCCGAAAAAACGCCACAGGGTGCCGAGGAAATCCCTCCAGATGGGCCTGCTCTCGCGCCGGTCGCGCTTTTTCATGGCGCGGAAGATCTGCCCGGCCTCGCTCTCCCGCCCCTCATATTGAAGCGACTGATGCATGCGCAAGTAAGCGTCGGCCTGAAAGGGCTTCGACTTCGTCAGCAGGGAAAGCCAGGGGCTGGAGCTGACCCAGTCGTAACTGTGGAAAACGCGCGGAAATGCGGAGAGGATGCCGGCCGCGATCATTCCCAGGAGCCAGGGATATTTGCGCTCTGCGACGGGTTTCAGCTTCTCACGCCGCAGTTCCTCCGCCTTCAGACAGAAGTTGATCAGCCGCCGCCCCGTGACGAGGGACTGAAGCCAGTCCAGCAGGCGGGCGGGAAGGCGCGGGAAAAGCTGGAGACCGGCCACCGCCAGAACGATGAGCGTGGCGGCGGCCATTTCGCTCAGCGCCGGTTGCGCGCCCTGCCGGGTGTAGAACAGAATGGCGGCCACGGCGCCGGCGGGCAAGGCGGCAAGATTGATCAGGTCCCCGAGAAAGCCGCGCAGGCTGTCGCCGGTGCCGCGGAAGAACGAGCGTTCCACGCTCCGGATCACATTGAAGCCGAACTGCAGGACGGCGAGCCCCGCCACCCCGGCGAGAAGCACGCCGAAAGCGGAGAGGCCGCCCGGAGCGGAGGCGGGGGTGGCCCCGGGAAGCGCCATTTCAATGCCCAGCCAGGCCAGCGCCGCGACCCAGAGGGCCCACAGGGTCATGGAGGAGAAGGCTTCCGCAAAGCGCATGGCGGGCGCGCTGGTCCAGCGCCATTCCGGCGGGGACCATACCGCGGGCAGCGGTTCGGCGAGGTCCCAATGGGTGACCTGAATGTGGTTGAGATTGATGAACAGCGGCGTGGGCTGGGAAAGCAGCAGCCGGCTGATGCGCGCGCCCTCGAAGGAAATGCCCAGCCCCGAGCGCTCATCGGTGAAGACGAGGGCGGAAAGCGCCACTTCGGCCGCCTCCAGGCCGGGCAGGCCCAGCTCCCGTTCGATGCGGGCCCGCTTGGGCCGTCCGTAGTAACTCTCCTGGCGTTCGAGAATGAAGCGGCCCTTGATGTCCGCATCGGCGGCGTAGAGGGAGCCGCTGCGCCGCTCGGGGCCGTGATAGATTTCCAGGCCGGAAAGCTGCGCGTCGCCCTCGATGCGGGCGGACTCCATATCGAGGCGCGCACAGACGGTGCGCAGCCACATGGAGGGTTCGCATACGGAGTCTCCATCATCGCCGTTGCCGCCGCCGGCGCCGGACGCGCCGTCATCCTCTTCCGCGCCGCTTTCCAGGTCCTTGCCGTAAATGGCGTCCTTGCGGTCGCTCAGCGCCCGGAGGTCCCCGCCGATGGTGACGTCCGCCAGCCGGATCTCGCAGCGCCCGGTTTCAAGTTTGCAGAACTCCTTTATCTGATCCTCTTCGTAGAACGCCTTCAGCTTCCGGCGCAGACGCCGGCACAGGCGGGCCCCGCCCGCGTTGCGGACATTGGTGCGCACATTGGTGAGATCCATATGCCCCCGGACGGTGGCGTTGCGCAGGTCCAGCCCCCGCCCCACGCGGGCGAAGGAAAAAGGGGGCGTAAAGAGTTCCCGGCCGTCGGAATCGAGACGCACCGAGAGATCGAGACGGCAGAGCTTTTCGCGCTCCCCATCCGTCCGTCCGTTACCTGAAAATTCCGCGGGCTTGCAGTTTTCCGCGCCCAGGAGAAGGTAATAGAGATAGGTGGAACTGTGGTTCTCCAGATCGATGCTGCACAGGACGCCGTTCCGGCTGTGCGGCGTCTCGTCGAACAGGCGGTCCGCGCGCGGCCCGTGCAGCTTGAGATCGCCGTGCACGGTGAGAAACCGCCCGGCGACGAAACCGTCGATATCGGTGGGCGACAGGGCGATATGATCCGTTTTTCCGGGCGGGGGCGAGGAGGACCCGAACAGCGTCTTCGCAACGCCGCAGCCGAGCAGTTCTTCCGCTTTGCCCGAACGCAGCAGCGCCATGGTGCCAATATTGACATCGCCCGATATGGTGGTGTGGGTCAGATTGAGATCACCCAGCGCCGCGTCGTCGGCCCGGCCGATGCGGATGCCGGAAAAGTTCGCATTGCCGCGAATGCGGGCGGAGCGGAACACCACATCCCCGTAGATGATGTTCCTGACCAGTTCGCCGCAACGTTTCTCCTCTTGCCCCTCCTGCGGCCTTTTCGGCTCGGCGGGAACACGGAACTTTCTTTTGATGCGCGTCGTGGCGCCGATCCAGCCGTCTTCCAGAAAGGCCTGTTCGATGATTTCGCGGCCTTCCTGATTGCCGTTCAGGAGATACCGCCAGACCTGTTCGATATCCACGCTGCGCTCCCGGGCGTGTGGCGCCTGCGGTTCGCGGTCCGGGGCCCGGTAGTCCGCACCCAGATCGGCGCCGCCCTCTATGGTGGCCGAACTGAATTCGAGTCCGTAAACCGGGATCTGGCGGCCCTTGCGCGACTCCCCGCCGGGCGGCGGCTCTTCCGCCTCGCGGCCCATGCGCAGGCCGCAAACGCGCAACCGGCCGCGGATATAGGCGGAGCCTGCGTCGAGAATGCCGAAGTTCGGCATATCCGCATACAGAATAGAGAGGTCTCCCTGAAGCCTTGCATTGCGCAGGCTCAGCAGCGGTTCGCGCCCTGTGAACTCGCAGCGCTCCACCTCGAAATTGCCTTCGGCCCGCAACCCGTCGCACCGCACCGGCCCGGCAAAGACGCAATGGTTCAGCGTGAAGTTCTCGCCCACATTGATGAAGGACGCGCCGAACGCGTCGAGAAAGACGCAATGGCGAAAGGCGGCCGCGCGCTTGAAGATCTGGAAATCGATCTTGAATTCGCCGACGAACAGGCAGTTGGAGAATTCGACATGGTGCTGAAGGATTTCGAACAGAACATCACTCTCTCGTGCCGGTGCCGGACCCGGCGACCCCGGCCGCTCGAAGGACCCTACTGGACCTTCGTCCTCGGAGCGGAACAACTCGCCGAAATCGACATCGCACATAACCAGGAGATTTTTAAAAATGATGGGTTCTGACCGACTCTTGTCGCGCATCCTTTGAAAGAGGCTCAACAGGTCCTTCGGCTCCCGGATGAATGTGATTTTATCGCCCAGAATCCCTCGTTGTATGTTCCTGTTCCCCAGAGCCCGCAGTACCGGTTCCTGCGACCGTCCGCCGCCGAAATCGATAAAATGAACCTGCGCGGAGTCATCGAAACTGAAGCGGACACGGGGCAGGAACAGGGAGTTCCGGACAGGCTGATCGAAGAGCATGGCCACCTTGCCGAATTCCTCTTCGTCCTCCGGATCGATCTTCACGGCGAAAATGGCGCGGGAAATACTGCCGCCATGAACGCTCAGCCGGTCGGCAATCGCGAAGCCGCCCCTGACAGCGATCCCGTGGCGCTCCGCACCGGATGGGGG
>JBKHIN010000061.1:0-10723 GCA_046538635.1 Alphaproteobacteria bacterium | reverse complement strand
GGTTACGTGCTTTGCGGCCCGTAGACCAGCCAGGTCCGCATGGGGCCCCTGCCCTTCACATCGACGAGGCGGGGCCCGGAGAGGAGGAAGGCGCCGTTCAGCCGCTCTGCGGTTGCATCGGAAATCTGGACTTCGCCCGCCTCCGCATGGACCTCCATGCGGCTGGCCACGTTCACCGTGTCCCCCCACACGTCAAAGACGAATTTGTCGCGGCCGATCACGCCTGCCACGACCTCGCCGGAATGGATTCCTGCGCGCAGCCCCAGATCGTAGCCGCGGCGTTCACCCAGGTTTTCGGCCACCTCCTTCATGGCAAGGGCGAGATGAACGAGGCGCGCGGCGTGGTCCGGCATGTCCTCATGCAGGTTCGCGGCGACCATATAGCCGTCGCCCATGGTCTTGATCTTCTCCGCGCCGCTTTCGCGCACCAGCCGGTCGAAGTCGGAAAACAGTTCATTGAGCAGATTGACGATTTCGCTCGCCGGCCGGCTGGCGGCGAGCGGGGTGAAGCCCGTCAGGTCGCAGAACATGACGGAGACGTCGCCGACCCGGTCGGCGATGGTGTTCTCGCCCGCATTGATCCGGTCAATGACCTTCTGGGGCAGGATATTGCGCAGCAGCGAATCGGCGCGCGCCTTTTCCGCAAGCAGCAGGCGTTCCGCCTCCTTGCGCTCGCGAATGTCCCTTATGATGGCGGCCGCCGTGTAGCCGTTCTGTTCCCTGAGCGCTGCGATGGTCAGTTCCACGGGAATCTCGTAGCCGTCCTTGTGCAGCGCGGGCAATTCCTTCAATCCGCCTACGCCCGGGCCCTTGCCCGTGGCCTGAAAGCGCGCGAACCCCTCCTGGGCCGGCCGGCGCATATGCGGCGGGGCGATGATGTCGTGGACCGCCCGCCCGGTCATCTCCGCCGCGGTGTAGCCGAACAGCTTCGTGGCGGCGTCGTTCCAGAAAATCACCCTGCCCTCGTGGTTGACCAGGATGATGGCGTCGCCCGAGGCCGAGGCGATGCCGCGCAGGCGCGCCTCGCTCTTGCGCAATTCCCGGGTGCGGCTTTCCACGCGGGCCTCGAGGTCCAGATTGGCCTTCCGCAGCGCGGCATTGGCGCCCTCCCGTTCATTGAGCAGCACGCTGATCATGTAGGAGCCGAGGAAGGTGAAGCAGAACGTAATCTGCAGGCCGAGCATGTTGTTCAGCCGCGGGTCGTCATAGACCGGCAGCGAAAAGCCCAGCACCCCGGCTTCCGGCGCCTGAAAGGCGAGCGCGGCGTCATAGGCGATCAGCGTAATGAGGACGAGCAGCCCGTTGAGCGGCAAGGGCAGGCGCAGCGCCCCCCAGAGCGCGATGGGGATGATCGACAACGGCCGTCCCGCCGCCGCCTCCAGGCCCGGCACGAGGCCGAGGAAGGCCGCCAGTCCGAATACGAATACCGCCAGCAACAGCCCGTATTCGAGCACCGGCAGCAGCGGCAGCGCGGCACGGCCCGACTCCCACCACAGCGGCAGGAGGGGGGCCAGGAAGAGGATCGCCGTCAGATCGCCCAGAAACCAGCCGAGCAGGGTCGCTCCCGCGGCATCCGGCTCGATCCGGCCCCAGAGCGCCATGCCCGCCGTTCCGCCAGCGGACACCAGCGCAGCCGCCCCCAACCCGGCGGCGAGCGCGAAGATCAGATAGTCAAACAGGCGCGAGAAAGGCAGCCGCCCGCTTGTCAGCCGGTACATGACGCCCACCGCCAGTACCGGCGCCGCGCTTTTCAGCGCCGCGAGCAGCAGGGCGTGCACCGCCGCCGCCGCGGTCACGCCGGCCGGCGGCGGCAGCAACATCAAATCGGTGATGAGCGAATGGAGGAAAATGGCGGGCCAGATCCGGGGACCCCAGAGCAGCACCGCGCCCACGGCGATCCCGGCCGGAAGCCAGATCAGATGGGCGTAGCCGTCCACGCTGGGGAGGGCCACGTTGAACAGCGCCGCGCCGGTCAGGGCCGCGAGAACGGCCAGCCGCTTCAACCAGAGGCTCACGAGGCCGCCCTCCTGCGGCGGCGCGGCGCGGCCCATTCTCGCATCACTCATTGAACCCCCGGCCCCCCGTTCCGGCCCGGCCTGTATAAATTCCTTATAGCAATTCGGCGGGCGTTTCACCTGCCTTCAAACCGGGGAGCGCCCTCGGGGCGAGGGGTGGTGGGCTACCGCAGATCGGCGAGCGCCTGCTCGTATTGTTCGTCGAGGTAATCGTTCAGGCCGGTACAGTGTTCGGCTACCCGGCAAGCCCAGTCCACATAGGCGCGTTGGCGTTCTTTCGGCCAGTCATGGGGCGGGCTCGAATGCAGTGCGCGCAGATTGCTGATCTTGTCGGCGAGCTTGAGCATCCGGGCGCGTTCGGGCTTGCGGGGCGCGTTTTCCACCTGAAGCCGCTTGCGCTCTTCCTTGGGGAGGGATTTGTCGTCGGTCACGAGATCGACCAGTCCGGCGATCTCCGGGCCGAATTCCCGCTCGATCTCCTCCAGCGTGGCGTGCGTGTCCTCCACCGAATCGTGCAGCAGGGCGGCGGCCACCAGTTCCGGGTCCCTGCCTTGCGTTGCCACGGCGACCAGATGGGCCACCTCCGCCAGGTGATTGATGTAGGGCTCGCCCCGCGCCCCCTTGCGGCGCTGGTCGATATGGTGGCGCGCCGCGAAGTCCAGCGCGCCGGTGATGAGAAGCACAGAACCGCTCATGGGGTGGCTCAGCGGGCGGCGGCGGCCGGGACGGGCTGTTCCGCTTCGGCCTGCGAATCGAGGTCGAGCCGCAGCGTCAGGCAGAAGGCCGCACCGCCCGAACGCCGGAAGGCGGTCAGGGGAACCACGAACACGCGATAGCCGCGCGCTTCCAGCTTCGCCCTCAACTCCGGCCCGCAGGCCGCCATGACGATGTTGCGGCCCACATTGACGGCGTTGACCGCCAGTTGCTCCGCGTCTTCCCCGGGCGCCTCGATGAGCATGCCGGGATCGTCCACGCGCTCGCGCAGGATCGCGAGGGATTCCTCCGTGAAGGCCCCCGGATAGTAGATGATGTCGCCGCCGGAGAGCGGGCACATGCACACGTCCATGTGGTAGAACTCCGGCGTCGCCAGTTCCAGGGGCACCACTTCCTTGCCGAAATAGCGGGCGATCTCATCCGCCGCCTCCCGTACGGAGCGCTGGCCGTAGCCCGCCCAGAAGAATTTGCGCTTGCGGTCCCAGATGCAGTCGCCCGCCCCTTCCTGGAACACGCCTTCCGGCATCATGCGCACCTCGTCGATCAGCCCGCGGTCCTTCAGTTCCTCGAAGAACCTCTCGAAAACCGGTTCCTCGCCCTGGCGCTCGGGACATTTGAAGCGCGCCACCAGGGCCTTGCGGTCGAGCACGATGCCGGCATTGGCCGTGAACACCATGTCCGGCAGGCCGTCCACGGGCGGCGCCAGTTCCAGTTCGATGTCCAGCTTGCGGAAGGTCTTGTAGAGCTGCTCCCATTCCTCCCGCGCCGTTTCCGTGAGCGTGTCGGCATCGGCCGCCCAGTCCTCCGGGTGCATCCACGGATTGATGACGTAGCTCACCTCGAAGAAATCGGGGCGGCTCATCAGGATACGCGCCCGGGGCGCCTGTGCTCTGGTCATGTCCAACCCTTTCTCTATTCTGTTCTGAATGGAGTGTGTTCCGGGAGGCGGGCGCGCCGTCAACCGTCCCGCGGGGCAGGGCCCGCTGCCGCACCCGAGTCGGCCTCGCGCACCACGGCGCGGAATTGTTCGATTCCCCAAATGAGAGCGTCCTCTCCGATCATCAAGGGCGGTGCGAACCGTAGCACAGTCTCATGGGTTTCCTTGGCCAGCACCCCGCGTTCCATCAAGCGTTCGCAAAGCACGCGCGCCGGGCAGCGTCCGGCGTCGATTTCCACGCCCAGCCACAGGCCCTTGCCCCGCACCTCGCGGATCAGCGGATGGTTGATGGCGGCGATCTCGCGCTTCAGCACCGCGCCCAGGCGCGCGCTGCGCTCCGCCAGCCCTTCTTCCTCGAGCACGGCCAGCGCCGCCCGTCCCACGGCAGCGGCCAGCGGATTGCCGCCATAGGTGGAGCCGTGACTGCCGGGCGTGAGCACGCTCATGACCTCTTCGCTTGTGAGGAAGGCGGACACGGGCAACAGCCCGCCGCCCAGCGCCTTGCCCAGGATCAGCCCGTCGGGTCGGATGCCCTCGTGCTCATGGGCGAACATGCGCCCGGTCCGGCCCAGACCCGACTGGATCTCGTCCAGGATCAGAAGGATGCCGTGCTCGTTGCAAAGCGCGCGCAGGTCGCGCAGGAAGCCGTCGGGCGGCACGATGATGCCCGCCTCGCCCTGGATGGGTTCCATGAGCACCGCGCAGGTGCGCTCCGTAATCGCCGCGCGGACGGAGCCGATATCGCCGAATTCGGCTTCCGCGAAGCCCGGCGTGAAGGGGCCGAACCCGTCCTTCGATTCGGGGTCGGAAGAAAAACTCGAAATGGTCGTGGTGCGCCCGTGGAAATTGTTCCGGGCCACGACGATCTCGGCGGTGTTGTTGGGAATGCCCTTGACGCGGTGCCCCCAGCGGCGCGCCGCCTTGATCGCCGTTTCCACGGCCTCCGCGCCCGTATTCATGGGCAGGGCGCGTTCCTGGCCCGTCACGGCGCACAGTTTCTCGAGGAAGGGGCCCAGCGTATCCGTATGAAAGGCGCGGCTCGTAATCGCCAGCCGGTCCGCCTGTTCCTTCAGCACACGCACCAGCCTGGGATGCCGGTGGCCGTGGCTGACGGCGGAATAGGCGCTCATCATGTCCAGATAGCGCTTGCCGTCCACGTCCCAGAGCCATTCGCCCGCGCCGCGTTCCAGAACCACCGGCAGCGGCGCATAGTTGGCCGCCGCGACGGCATCCTCGCGGCCGATGAGCCGGGCCGTCCGTGAATCGGAGTGCGCTGTTTGCATGTCGAGGTCCATTGAGCCTGTCCGAAAGTTCGATTGCCTGTCCCCCTGAGGGGCGTTTTGCCGCCGGTGCGACGCCCCCTTTCCTTTTTCGGAGTCTTTCACGAAACGGGCCGAAAGGGGTCCGAATTGCCGGGGCCCGCGGCGCAGAATCTTCAGCAGTGATGCCGCAAAGCCAACAAAGCTGCGGCTCTGCGTTGCCCGCCCCCGGCGCCGTTTGCGATCCGCCGCCGGGGCCGCCCGTCCAGACGAATCACGCAGGTGCGGCGTCTCACGCAGGTGCGGCGTCCGGCTGGCGCGGCCGCGCCGGACGGCGGAAGACGCTGCGCATGGTCACCAGGCTCGTGATCTGGCGCACGCCCCAGCGGGGATCGTTGAGCATCTGCCCGGTAAGCTGCTGGTAATCCCCGATCCCGGAACAGACGAAGCGGACCAGATAGTCATAGGCGCCCGAGATCTCGAAGCACTCGACCGCTTCCTCGATCTCCGCCAGCCGTTCCTCAAAGGTCCGCTGGCCGCCGTGGTGGTCCAGCGCCACCTCGGCGAATACGGTGAGCGGCTTGCCCAGGCGCGCCAGATCGAGCTCGGCGGTGTAGCCGAGGATGATCTTGGCGCCCTGGAGACGGCGCACCCGTTCCAGACAGGCGCTCGGCGACAGGCCGACGGTGTCGGCGAGCCGCTGATTGGTGATTCGCCCGTTCATCTGGAGCGCGCTCAGGATCTTCAGATCCATGCGGTCCAATCGAAGGGCCGTGCCGGTTTCCGCAGTCATGGACGGTGGCCGCTGGCGTTGGTTCTCCGAGCCGCGACCATATCGCGGAAATGAACGGTGTCCAGCGCCGCGGCGAAAGATGTACAGGGCACGGTTCGCGGACTAGGCTTGCCGAACCGGTTCCGCCGGGGCCGGGCTCGGCGTTTTCCGGAGAGATGGGACTCAAGTGAGAATTCGGCTACCCCGATGGGCTGTACCGCCGGTGCGTGTTCCGGTCGCGGCAAGTCTTGCCGCCGGAACCGCGGTTCTCGCTCTTGCCGCACTGGGCGGGGCCGCTCTGTGGGCGCTGGCGGCGGGCGGGCTGCTGCTGGCGCTGACGGCCGCCGGGTGCGTGGCCCTCGGCCGGAGGGAGGGCCAGCCGGTATTCGCCGTCACCGTGCCCGGGCCGGAGGGGCTGGAGACGCTTCCCGTGCTTTCGATCATCGAGCAGCTTCCCGATCCCATCGTGCTGCTCGACTCGTCCGGCAACGTCATGTTGTCCAATCGTGCCGCCCATACGGTGATCCAGTCGGCCGCGCCGGGCCGCCACATTTCGGCGGCGATCCGCGTGCCGCCCCTGCTCGACGCCGTGCGCAAGGTGCTGGAGGGAAGCGAAACCGTCGCCGTCGATTATTCCGTGATGGTGCCGATCGAGCGTCACCTGCGGGCGCATGTATGCCCGATCCGGGTGGCGGGAACCGGTTCCGAACGCCGGTTCGCCCTCATCATCATCCACGACATGACCTCGATCCGGAGGCTGGAGCAGACGCGCGCCGATTTCGTGGCCAGCGCCAGCCACGAACTGCGCACGCCGCTCGCCTCGCTGAGCGGCTTCATCGAGACCCTGCGCGGTCCCGCGCGGAACGACGAGACGGCCCGCGAACGCTTTCTCGCCATCATGGAAGAACAGGCAAGGCGGATGGGACGGCTGGTCAACGACCTACTGTCGCTCAGCCGAATCGAACTCAACGAACATGTGCCGCCCTCAGGCACGGCCGATCTGGCGGAAGTGATCGACGACGTGGTGGCCGCGCTCGGCCCCATCGCCCGGGAGCGCGGAGTCGCCCTCGATGTGCGCGGCCTGGAATCGGCAAAGGTGACGGGGGAGCGCGACGATCTGGTGCAGGTGTTCCAGAACCTGGTGGACAACGCCCTCAAATATGGCGCGGAGGGCAAGCGGATCGCGATCGAACTGGGCCAGGGCGAAAAGGCGGGGCCGGGGATGCCCAAGGGGCCGGTCTACTGGGTCTCGGTGCGGGACTTCGGGCGCGGCATCGCCCGGGAACATCTGCCCCGGCTGACGGAGCGGTTCTACCGGGTGGATGTCCGGCAGTCCCGGGACGCCGGCGGCACCGGCCTGGGGCTCGCCATCGTCAAGCACATCGTCAGCCGCCACGGCGGCTGGCTGCAGATCGACAGCCGCCCGGGCGAGGGCAGCACGTTCACCGTGCATCTGCCGCCGGCCGGCATGCAGGGCCGGGCGGATACGGCAGCAAGCGACGGGGGCGACAACCTGCCTCAGTTTTCCGTTTCCCGTCCCGCCGCGCCGGCCGAAAAGGGCGGAGAACAGCCCGTCTCCACCGTCGTCGGCAGGGGCGGGAGTCCGCGCACGGACTGACTCGCCGGGTAACGGGGCGAGCCGGACAGGCGGCTGTCATCAAAGCTTCATTGATTTTCCGTAAACGGGGCCCGCCGATGTGAGGCACGGTGATTCGCTTCGGTGCGCCCCGTGTTTCGGATTCGGAGGGGGTGACGAGGCCGCCACGGCTCGTGGCCTCGCCTGCATCCAGTGCATCGCAAATGACGGGACGGAGAGTGAATTGAAAGTCCAGACGCTTGCTTTGACGGCAGTAGCGGCGCTCGCCCTTACTGCGACGGCTCATGCACGCGACGAAGTCCGCATCGTCGGTTCGTCGACCGTGTTCCCCTTCTCAACGAAGGTTGCGCAGGAATACCAGAACAAGACCGGACAAAAGGTGGTGGTGGAGTCCACCGGGTCCGGCGGCGGCCACAAGCTCTTTTGCGCCGGTGTCGGCGAGGAACATCCGGACATCACGAACTCCTCGCGCCGCCAAAAGAAGAGCGAATACGAGAAATGCCAGTCCAACGGCGTCAAGGAGGTCGTGGAAGTCAAGATCGGCTTCGACGGTGTCGTCGTCGCCAATGCGCGCACGGCGCCGGAACTGAGCCTGTCGCTGCGCGACCTGTATTATGGTCTGGCGGCTGAAGTGCCGACTACTGACAGTACGGACAGCAAAAGCTGCAAGTTCCAGAAAAATCCCTACAAGAAATGGTCCGAGGTCAATTCGGAGCTGCCGGATGTGAAGATCGAGGTCTACGGTCCGCCGCCCACCTCCGGCACGCGGGACGCCTTCGCCGAAATCGCCCTGGACGGCGGCGCCAAAAAGGTTCCGTGCATGAAGGCCCTGCGCAGTGCCGACAAGAGTGCCTTCAAGAAGAAGGCGCGCAAGATCCGCGAAGACGGCGCCTGGATCGATGCCGGCGAAAACGATAACGCCATTGTTCAGACGCTCGTCCGTACCCCGCGTGCTGTCGGCGTGTTCGGCTTCAGCTTCCTGGATCAGAACAAGGATAAGATCAAGGGTGCAAAAATCGGCGGCACGGAGCCCACGTTCGACTCCATTGCATCGGGCGAGTATTCCGTATCGCGCTCGCTGTATTTCTACATCAAGAAGGCCCATGAGGGCGTAATTCCCGGTCTGCAGGAATACGCTCTCGAATTCACTTCCGAAGCGGCATGGGGTCCGGGCGGATATCTGGAAAAGATCGGCCTGATTTCGCTGCCGGACGATCTGCGTGAGGAATACCGGATGGCGGTGGAAAGCCTGACGCCGTACAGCCAGTAGTCAGCAGGCGGAAGGGGGTGGCCGGCGCCCTCTTCCGTCCGGACCGGCTTGCGGATCTGTCAACGAACAGTCGGCCGTGCGTGCACGGCCAAAGTGCGAGTATATCAGCCGGCGGGGACAGCGCGACTCAATGTCCATTACCCTGATCAATGCGCTGGCATTAGCGGCCTTCCTGCTGTTGGCCTTCCGGGCGGGGCGGGACCGTGCCCTGCGTATCTGCGGCGGCGAGACCGCCCGCCTCCATTCCCTGCCCAACTATTACGGCTATTACCTGGTATGGCTGGTGGGGCTTCCGGTCTTCCTCATCTTCATTGGGTGGCTCATTGCCGAGCCGCGAGTGCTCTACGCCCTGGTCATGTCCGGCCTGCCGGAAAATCTGGCTTCCCTTCCGCCCGAACGGCTGGCGGTGGCATGGCGGGACATTCAGGCCATCGCTGCGGGCGGCGCGGCGAGCAGCGATTATGAGGGCCTCAAGGCGCTGGCGCAGGATTATGCGAGGCTGGAACGGCTCAGCGAGGCCGGCCTGTTCGCCGTCACCGGCATGCTCGCGCTGCTTCTGTTCGGGATCGGACGCGGGCGCATCGGCAAGTCCTTCCGCGCCCGGAACCGGGTAGAGGGCGCTATAAGAGGGGTGATGATCTTCGCTTCGGTCGTCGCCATTCTTACCACGCTCGGCATCCTGTTCTCGGTGCTGTTCGAATCCATTCGCTTTTTCAACCTCGTTTCCATCGAGGAGTTTCTGTTCGGCACCCAGTGGAGCCCGCAGACGCCTCTCCGTGAAGAGCAGGTGGGCCAGTCCGGGATCTTCGGCGCCTTGCCGGTGTTTGCCGGCACGCTGCTCATTGCCGCGGTTGCCATGCTCGTCGCCGGTCCCGTCGGTCTGCTGATCGCGGTGTTCCTGTCCGAATATGCCGGGCCGCATACGAGAAGCTGGGTCAAGCCCGTTATCGAGGTGCTGGCGGGCATTCCCACCGTGGTCTACGGCTTCTTCGCCTTTCTGACCGTGGGCCCCGCCCTGCGCGAGGGCTTTCAGCAACTGGGCATGTGGGTCACCGGCGCGTCGAGCGCCACGGGCCTCATCGGCACCATGTGGGATGCGCCCACGCAGATGGCGCTGGTGGCGGGCTCGGTCATGGGGATCATGATCATCCCCTTCGTTTCGTCGCTCTCCGACGACGTCATCAACGCGGTGCCCCAGTCCCTGCGCGACGGCTCACTGGCGCTGGGCGCCACCCATTCGGAAACCATGACCAGGGTGGTCTTCCCGGCCGCGCTGCCCGGCATTGTGGGCGCATTCCTGCTGGCCATCAGCCGGGCCATCGGAGAGACGATGATCGTGGTGATGGCAGCCGGGCTCGCGGCGAACCTGACCGTCAATCCGATCGAGCCGGTCACGACCGTCACGGTACAGATCGTCTATCTGCTGACGGGCGATTTCGAGTTCGGCGGGCCAAAGACGCTCTCCGCCTTCGCCCTCGGCCTGGTGCTGTTCGTGGTCACTCTGTGTCTGAACATGCTCGCCCTGCGAGTCGTTCAGAAATACCGGGAGAAATACGACTGACATGGCCGAACTCTCCGATCAGAAGGCGATTCATACCGGGCCGGAAGCTGAACGGCGCCTGCGCCGCCGTTATGGGCGCGAGGCCCGCTTCAAGGCTTACGGCATTGCGGCCATCCTCGTCGCCCTCGCGGCCCTGGGCTGGCTGCTTTTCACCATGGTGAGCAACGGCCTGACCGTGTTCCGCCAGCACTTTCTCACCATCGAAGTGGAGCTGAAGGAAGAGCTGATCGATCCCGAAGGCACGCGCGACATGGCGGAAATCCGCCGCCGGGACTACAAGCCCCTTCTCTTCGACGCCATCGCCGAACGGCTGCCGGAGACGCAGGAAATCTACGACCGCATCGACCGGGTCTATCGGTTTAACCGGACGCGTGCGGAGGAGATGCGCCTGGTGGCGGAGGAAAAGGCCGCCGGCCGCCGGAAGCTGACGGACGAACTGCTGCAACTCGTTGACCGGGACAGGGCGCTGGAAATCCTGCGGGAGCAGGTGCTCGACGATACGGACCTCGTGGGCACGGTGCAGCCCGTGCTGCTGCCGGCCTCGCCGCGTCTGGCGCGCTTCGCCCGCTCGGAGGGCGCGGCGGACGCCGGCCTGACC
>JBKHIN010000288.1:0-4413 GCA_046538635.1 Alphaproteobacteria bacterium | reverse complement strand
AGGCCGATGAAGAGGAAGAAGAGGTAGGGAACGGTATCGGAATCGAGATTCGATCGGGGCGCCATCGGTCTTCTGCCTTGCGACGGGCCGGCGCCCGTCAGGCCTTGCGGCGGACGACATAGTGGGCCACTTCGCGCAGGAGATCGGCCTTGCCGTCGAAATCCCCGAGATGCCGGATGGCCTGATTGGCCAGCAGTTCCGCCTGCGCCCTTGCGCGCTCCGTGCCCAGCACGGAGACGAAGGTAGCCTTGCCCCGGCCCGCGTCCTTGCGGGCGGCCTTGCCCATCAGTTCCGGGTCGCCCTCCTCGTCCAGAAGATCGTCCGCAATCTGAAAGGCGAGCCCCAGATCGTGCGCATAGGCGTTCAGCGCGTGGATGGCGTCCTCCCCCGCCCGGCCCATGACCGCCCCGGACTCGCAGGAAAAGGCGATCAGCGCCCCGGTCTTCATGCGCTGCAGCCGGGTGATGGTGCCGATGTCGAAATCTTCCGTTTCGGCCGCCAGGTCGATCATCTGCCCGCCGACCATGCCGTGGCAGCCCGCGGCCTCCGCCAGCCTCGTGACCAGTTCGCAGCGGGTGAAGGGGTCGGAATGGGTTTCGGAGGAGGCGAGAATCTCGAAGCTCAGGGTGAGGAGCGCATCGCCCGCCAGAATGGCGGTCGCCTCGTCGAACTCCCTGTGGGTGGAGGGGCGGCCCCGGCGCATGTCGTCGTCGTCCATGGCGGGCAGATCGTCATGGACCAGCGAATAAGTGTGGACGCATTCCACGGCGGCCGCCACGCGCAGCATGGCGCGCTCATCGACGCCGAACAGCCGCCCGCTCTGCACCGCCAGGAAGGGGCGCAGCCGCTTGCCGCCGCCCAGCGCGGCGTAGCGCATGGCCTGCAGGACCTGCGATTCCGCGCCCACCGGCCGGGGCAGAATGGCGTCCAGCGCCGCATTCACGTCCCGGGCGGTCCGCTCCATCGCCTCCAGCAAAGCCTCGTTTCCCGTGCGCACTGCCTCGCTTCCCATGCCTCGCCCCCTTCTCGAACGCCCAGGGTTAATTCCCGGACCGCCATGCACCAATCGTGCCTGACATAGCCCGGAGCGCGCGAATGCCGCAAGCGCGCCCGTCAGCCCTGATCCAGATCCGCCGGTTCCGCGCCCGGCTTGCCGTCCGCGCCCACCACGATTTTCTCGATGCGCGCCTGGGCGGCCTTGAGCTTGGCCTCGCAATGGGTCTTCAGGGCGACGCCGCGTTCGTAGATCTCGATGGACTTCTCCAGATCGACGCGGCCCTCCTCGAGCTGGGAAACGATGGTTTCCAGCTCCTTCACCGCTTCCTCGAAGGAGAGTTTGGCGATGTCGGGGGGAAGATCCGCCGGTTTCTCTCCTGCCATCATGTCCTCCCTGTCTTGCGCGGGCGTGTCGTGCGCGGGCGGGGCGGATGATAGCGGCGCCACGCCCAGTAGCGGTCGCCGCCGTCATAGACCCGCTTCCAGCCCCGGCGGCGCAGCACCCGGCCGATCATGCGGTTGAACCAGCCATGGGCGCAGACCAGCACGGGGCCCCGGCGCGCCAGCGTCTCCAGCCGGGTGGCCGCCTCCTCGGCGCGGGCCTCCGCCATCCTGCGGGATTCGCCGCCCCCGTCATAGCCGAACCACCAGCACAGGCGCGAAAGCACGCCCCACATGGCCGGGCGCATCTTCAGCCAGTCCGGCAGGGGCGGCGCGGGCAGCGGCGCCTCCGCGAACAGGGCGTCCTCCAGGCACTCCCGTTCCGGAGCGATCAGCCGCGCCGTCTCTTTCGCCCGGGGCAGGGTGCTGGCCACCACCACGGCGCACTCCGCGGCGATCTCCATCAGGATGGGGATGGGGGTTTCGCCCGCCGCCAGCCCCGAGCGGTCATAGGCCGCCCACCAGTCCGTCCAGCCCCGCGCGTTCAGCCAGTGGCGCCGGGACAGCGCGGGACGGCCGTGCCTGGCCATGGTAATGGCGCCGCGCAGTTCCGCCTCCGGCCCGCGCGATCGTTCGGTTTTCCGCCCCACAAGTACAACCACCGTTCCGCTTGCCGCCGCGTCTCCGCCGGCGCCCTCAACGGGTCAGCCCTCCATCATGGTCCGGACGTGAGCGGCCACGCTCGACGCCAGGGCGGACAGGTCATACCCGCCCTCCAGCGTCGATACAATGCGTCCGCCGCACAGGCCGCGCGCCAGTTCGGCGATGCGCGAGGTGGCCCAGGCGAAATCCGCCTCCTGCAGGCGCAGATGGGCCAGCGGGTCGCTGGCATGGGCATCGAAGCCCGCCGAAATCAGGATGAGACCGGGGCGGAACGCCTCCACCGCGGGCAGGACGGCGGTGTCCAGCGCCTCGCGGAACATGTCGCCGTCAGCGCCCGGCGGCAGCGGCACATTGACGACATTGCCCGCCGCGCCGCGCTCATGGGCGGCGCCGGTGCCCGGATAGGCGGGCGACTGGTGCACCGAGGCGTAGAACAGCGCGGGCTCGTTCCAGAAAATATCCTGCGTGCCGTTGCCGTGATGCACGTCGAAATCGATCACGGCGGCACGCTCCACGCCATGTTTCGCGCGGGCATGGAAGGCGGCCACCGCCACATTGTTGAAGAAGCAGAAGCCCATGGCCCGGTTTTGCGTGGCGTGATGGCCGGGCGGGCGCACGGCGCAGAAGGCGTTGGCCGCGCCGCCCTCCATGACCTCGTCCACGGCCTGGCAGGCGGCCCCGGCGGCGCGCAGGGCGGCCTCGCCCGTGCCCGGGCCCATGGCCGTATCGGCGTCGATCTGAACCACCTGGCCGCCCGCTTCCGGGAACCGTTCCAGCAGGCGGTCCACATAGGCCGCATCATGGGCGCGGACCAGTTCGTCCCGCGTGGCCGGGCGCGCCTCGGCCCGGTGCAGCAGGGCGAACTCCTCCCCCTCCAGCCGCTGCTGGATGGCGCGCAGGCGGTCCGGCGACTCCGGATGCCAGGGATTCGGCGCATGTTCGAGACAGGCGGTGTGGGAAATCAGGAGAGTGTGCAAGTCATCGCTCCGTGTTAAGGAAAAGCCGTTTTCCGGCACTTGCGGGCCAGACTATACACCGCGCGCAGCCGGAAACAGACGCGCCGGGCCTGTCCATGGCCCGCGCAAGATACAGGCGGCGTTTGAAGGGGGCCAGCCATGGAAGCGCTCAATCTGAATACGGAAGAATTGACAAAGTTCGCGAACGAGGCCGCGAGCCAGTTTCTTGCCGGCGCGCTGGACTTCGCGGGCGCGTTCGTGGGCGCCATCGTCATCCTGATCCTCGGTTTCGCCATTGCCGGCTGGGCCGGGCGCGCCACCCGGAAGTTGCTGGACCGTTCGGCGCGGGTCGACTCCACGCTCAAGCCCTTCCTGACCAGCATCGTGCGCTACATCATCATCGTCGTCACGCTGGTGACCGTGCTGGGCGTGTTCGGCGTGCCCATGGCCAGCCTGATCGCCGTTCTGGGCGCCGCCGGCCTCGCCATCGGCCTGGCCCTGCAGGGCACGCTGTCGAACGTGGCCGCGGGCGTCATGTTGCTGACCCTCAGACCCTTCCGGATCGACGATTTCGTCAAGCTGGCGGGCGAGATGGGCACGGTCACCCAGATCGGCCTGTTCACCACGGAACTGGTGACCCTCGACAATCTCTTCATCAGCCTGCCCAATTCCAGCGTGTGGGGGTCGACCATCGTCAACTACACGCGCATGCCCACGCGGCGCGTCGACCTGACCGTCAGCATCGATTATTCGGACGATATCGACCGCGCCATGCGCGTGATCCGGGAAGCCTTCGAGGCCGATTCCCGGGTGCTGTCCGACCCCGAACCGCAGATCGCGGTCAAGGCACTGGGCAATTCCTCGGTAGACCTGTTCGCGCGGGGCTTCACGGCCACGCCGGACTGGTGGCCCGCGACCTGCGACCTTCTGAAGGACATCAAGGAGCGCTTCGACAGGGCAGGCATTACGATCCCGTACCCCCAGACCACCCTGCATTTACGGGCCTCGGAACTTCCCAAGTCTTGACGGCAACCCTGTTGCAGACCGGCCACGCAAATCCGCCACACCCTTTTGGGGGATGCTTTGGCGTATGTCTTGGAGGGGTTTGGAGGATATGCTAGGGCCAGTAAAATAAAGAGTTAAAATACTCTTGGCCGGCGGCCTCGGGGTAACCCTGCATGCTGCCGGCCCCGTGGAGCTCCCGGCATGGCGGACAGGCCGAAAAGGCCCGACACTCAGCCTGATACGCCTTCCTGGCTCGCGCCGGACAAGGTGCCTCGCGGCTCGTCCTCCCACCGGGGGACGGGGCGGCCCCCGGCTGTGCGCAAACCCCGCAAGCCGGCGAACCCCGATCCGGCGCCGGACTCCGCATCCGGCGAAGAACCCGGCTCGGGGGCGGAGCCGTCCTCTTCAAGGC
>JBKHIN010000287.1:0-4428 GCA_046538635.1 Alphaproteobacteria bacterium | reverse complement strand
TGCACGATGGATCTGATCCCTGATCCCTGATCCCTGATTCCTGTAATCAAGCCCACATGCAGCGGATGCAGCCCGCGCTGCGCCATCAGCACCACGCCCCCGGCCCGCGGCCCCGGCGCCCGGACCAGCAGCCGGTTGACCGTTTCCCGCAGCCAGCGCCCGTCCGAGACATGCCCGTAACCCGTGCCGTCCACGGACGGATCGAAGCCCAGATCGCACCACACAAGGTAGAGCAGCCCCACACAGTCGAGGCCTTTGCGGTCCCGTCCCTGGTGCCGCCACGGCGTGCCGACATAGGAGCGGGCGATCCCGACGATGCGCTGACCGTTCATGCGTCCCTCGTAGGGCGGGATGAAATCCCGCCATTCCTTTCCATCCGTGTGCAAACGCCGCTGGCGGGTTTCCGCTGACGCTTCAACCCGCCCTACAAACTCAATCCGTCTGCGGCAGCAGCCCCACATTCACCCCCGGCACATGCGGCTCGCCGCCGAAATTCACCACGTTGTCGTAGCGCGTCTTGCAGTGGCCGGTGAGGATGTGGTCGCAGCCGGCATGGATGGAGAACGTGTCGCCCGCCTGGATGTCGAAATAGGCGGGCAGGTAAAGCTGAAGATCCGACCCCGGAGAGCCGCCCGCCTCGTGCTTGCGCACCAGCGCCTTGCGGCCGTTATTGTCGCCGCCGGTCCAGGTGAGCACGCCCGCATTATCGAAAAAACCCGAGTCCGGCGGCGCCGAGCCCGTGGGCAGGTTGGCGAAAGTGGCGGAGAAATTCCGCCGGTCGGTGACCGTCTGCACCGTGCCCGTGGTGGTGAAGTTCGTCAGGTCCGCCTTGCAGGTGTCGGCGTCGCCCAGCACGAACCGGCAGGAGGGTGATGTCTTTTCGCCCACGGCCTGGGCGAGCTGGTCCATGAGCCCGCGCAGATCGCCCGCGAAGGCCGCGCCCGCCCGGCGCACCTCGCCGATGCGCCCCTTGAGCAGGGTGATGGTGCCATCGTCCGGCGACTGCCAGTTGACCAGAAACAGTTCCGCCGTGGCGTTGTCGAACAGGCCGGAGGCGAGATCGTCCTCCTTGAGCGCATCGTCATCGACCACCGCCGTCACGTCGAAATTCGGGATCGACAGATCCTCCGCCGCCGCGACTTTGGAACGTTCGCCCAGCAGCGGCTTGTAAGTCTGCCCGGAGACCGTCAGCGCCCGGTCATGCTCGGTGAAGGCGAACACCGCCCCGTCTTCCCGCATGATCCGGAGACACGCGGCCAGCGTCGTTGCTTGCACATTCAGATGGGTCAAGAGTGCGGAGGGAATGGATCTCATGGACTTTCGCTCACAGTGGTACGGTGAACGTCAGTCTGCCTCACGATGGGGAGGGAGTGGAAATCTTTCCGCTTCGGACACGCCGGCGCCAGTCAGGCCGGGTGGCTATCTTCCGGATGCAGATTAAGCGCCGTGCGTACGGCGTCCCAGTTTTCACGGGCGGCGACGCCGATCAGTCCGGTCCGGCCCGGCGGCAAGGGGGCATAGGCGGCCCCGTCGAGAAAGGCGGTATGCCCGCCCGCTTCGCGGACAATCAGCTCACCCGGCGCGTGGTCCCAGGGCTTGGCGCGCCAGAACAGGGCGTGGTCGAGCCCTCCATGCGCGAGGCGCAGATAGGTTTCCCCGGCGCAATAAAGCTCCGTATTCGATGCAAACCGGCTCAGCCCCGGCTCCACGCGCCGACGCACGGACGCAGGCAGATAGCGCAGATGCACGGCGCCATGCATCTCCCCGACCGGACACGGAGCCGCGACCGCGACGGGTTCGCCATTGCAGCTTGCGCCCCCGCCGCGCATGGCCTCCGTCATTTCGGCACGCAGGGGCGCATAGATCCAGGCCGCCAGGGTTTGCTGCCGGTGCGTGAGGGCAACCATCACGCAGAACGGCTCCCGGCCCGCCGCGAAATTGGAGGTGCCGTCTACCGGATCGATCAGCCAGACGGGGTCCTCGCCTTCAAGCAAATCGATCAGGCCCGGCTGCTGATGGACTCCCTCCTCCCCCACGATCCGGGAGCCCGGAAGCAGCCGCGGCAGCGCTTCGCCGAGACGGCTCTCGACCGCCAGATCGGCTTCCGTGACCAGATCGCCCGGCCCCTTGTCGCGGATTTCGTGATCCTTCAGGGCGCGAAAGCGGGACACGACCTCTTCCTTCGCGATCGTCTCGATCAGCGCACCGGCTTCCTGCGGGTTGAATTGACCCAACACACCAGCCGTCATGCTCAATCCGCCGCCAAACCGGTGATGCGGACGCCGTCCGACTCCCCGAAGCGCTTGCGCAGCCGGCCCAGATCGCCGGTGGTCATCCGCGCGCGCAGGTGAACGAGGCCGTCCTCCGCGCTATGGCGCGAGAGCACCTCACTGTGACGGTGAAGCCAGGCAAGCCCGGCGCCGTTGGCGGGATCCACCTCCACGTCCACCACATGGCGGCCGCCGCTGAGCGACGTTTCCAGCATCGACAGCAGATCGCCGATGCCCTCGCCGGTCACCGCCGAGACGCACACCGCGCCGCCCGGCCCGGACATTTCGCTGCGCCGCCTTACGGAGTTCCGCAGAAAGGCGCGCTCCCGCTCGTCCAGCAAGTCGATCTTGTTGAAGACTTCGATGACGGGCCGCCGGTCCTCCTCGCCGATGCCCAGTTCGGCAAGCACGGCGCGCACATCCTCGGCCTGGGCTTCGTGGGTTTCGGCGGAAGCGTCGCGGACGTGCACGAGAATGTCGGCCTCCAGAACCTCTTCGAGCGTCGCCCGGAAAGCGGCCACCAGATGGGCGGGCAGGTCGGAAATGAACCCGACCGTGTCGGAGAGGATCACCGTCCGCCCGGCGGGCAGCGTAACCGCGCGCAAAGTGGGATCGAGCGTCGCGAACAGCATGTCCTGTACCCGGACATCGGATTGCGTCAGCCGGTTGAACAGCGTCGACTTGCCGGCGTTGGTGTACCCGACCAGCGCAATCACCGGATAGGGCACCTTGCGGCGGCTCTCCCGGTGCAGTTCCCGCGTGCGGGTAACGGTTTCGAGCTGACGGCGGATTTTGGCAATCCGCTCCTCGATCATGCGGCGGTCGGCCTCGATCTGCGTTTCCCCGGGGCCGCCGACAAAGCCCAGACCGCCGCGCTGACGCTCAAGGTGGGTCCAGCTTCGCACCAGCCGGCTCTTCTGATAGGTCAGATGCGCCAATTCCACCTGAAGCGTGCCTTCCCGCGTCCGGGCGCGGGCGCTGAAGATCTCCAGGATGAGGCCGGTGCGGTCCAGCACCTTGGCATTCCAGGCGCGCTCCAGATTGCGCTGCTGAACCGGGGACAGGGGGCCGTCCACGATGACGAGCGCAGCCTCCTCCGCCGCCACCCAATCGGCGATTTCCTGCACCTTTCCCGCCCCGAACAGGGTCGATGGCCTGATCTTCGCGAGCGGAACGACGGCACTGCCCGCCACCTCGAGATCGATGGCATGGGCCAGGCCAACCGCCTCCTCGAGCTTGACTTCGGGATCGCGCCGGGTGCGCGACCCTGCGCGGGCCCGCTCCTGGTCCGGATGCAGGACGAGCGCGCGGGCGCCCGGGCGCGCCGTTTCCCCTGAACCATCGTCCGAAGGAGAAAAGGTCACGCCAATGCCAGAGCTATTTTGCGTCATGTGCAGGATATAGGCACGCTATCCCGCCGCTGCTTCAGTTTCCTGTTCCGGCTCGAAAAGTTGAACCGGCTGAGACGGCATGATCGTCGAGATTGCGTGCTTGTACACAAGCTGCGAATGGCCGTCCCGGCGCAGCAGGACGCAGAAATTGTCAAACCAGGTGATCACGCCCTGCAGCTTGACCCCGTTGATCAGGAAAATCGTGAGGGGGGTCTTTGCCTTGCGAACATGATTGAGAAAGGTGTCCTGAAGGTTTTGTGATTTTTCAGACGACATGGGTAAACCCCATTTTTTCAGGCATCGCGAGACCTGATGTTTCAGAGACGCCCGCGCAGGAGGCGCAAAGTTTTTTCGGCTCGGGCACCGTGGCGGAAGCTCCGCCCGGCGCCGCTCCTGTGTTCATTTCAGCTCCAACACGAAGACCGGCTCCTTGTATTTATACCACGATGGTGCGGCTGCGAAGTCTTGACAGCGCACTAGCTCTCATACGCGTCCCGGAGCGCCGTGGCAATGGACGCGGGTGCCATTTGCGATCACCCTGCCGTCAATTTCCACATCACTGCGAGCCCCGTCACGTGCCGTGAGCGCCTCTTGCGCCGCCCTGCTCCGGCACTTCAGGCAGTGGCCCGCTCCCTGCCCTGCCAACCGTGCCGCCCGGACATGCGCACCGGCACGCCCGATCCGGCCAACCCGGAAATTTCATCTGTAAACTGAGAAGCCCTGACCTTCCACCTGAACCACGATTTCCGGCCACCATACGCCAGAGG
>JBKHIN010000008.1:0-21296 GCA_046538635.1 Alphaproteobacteria bacterium | reverse complement strand
AGGGCTGAGTCGGGCGAGCCCCTTCCGCCGCTGGCGTTCGGCAAGGTGTCCGCTCCCGGAATATACGGCACCACCATTACGGCCCCGGAACTGTTTCGGGATTACCTGCATGAACAGCTCGGCCTGTTGCTGAACAATTATGACGCGCGCATCTATGTGGGGCGCAGCCGGACGCCGATTCCGCTTACCTTCGCGCTGGAGCGGGCGGATGCGCAGCTTTCGCCGCAGCGCCGCCGGGACCTTCAGCGGCATTTCAGCCTGCCCAATCTGGCGGCAACGCACGACCATATCGCGGACGGGGATCTGCTCGCCGAGGGCCTGATGCCCAAGCCGCTGACCCTGTTTTCGGCCGAGCGGGTGGACTATTCTCTGCACCGGCTGCGCCACTACACGGCGACCAGCCCGGAGCATTTCCAGGAATTCGTTCTGTTTACGAACTATCAGCGCTATGTGGACGAATTCATCGAATTCGGCACACGGCGCATCGAGGCGGGCCAGTATGACCGGTTTGTGGAGCCGGGCGACCGGATCTCGGAGAGGGGCAGGAAGCCCTCGCGCCCCCGCCTGCTCAAAATGCCGCAAATGCCCGCCTATCACCTGGTTCGCGAGGGGCGCACGGGCATCACGCTGGTCAATATCGGCGTGGGCCCCTCCAACGCCAAGACGGTGACCGACCATCTCGCCGTGCTGCGCCCCCATGTCTGGCTGATGGTGGGCCATTGCGGCGGCCTGCGCCGCAGCCAGCGGCTGGGCGACTATGTGCTGGCGCACGCCTATCTGCGCGACGACCATGTGCTGGACCAGGCGCTGCCCACGGCCATTCCGCTGCCCACCATCGCCGAGGTGCAGCTTGCCCTCAGCCAGGCCGTACACGAAGTAACCGGGCTGAAGGGCCGTCACCTGAAGGACCGTCTGCGCACCGGCACGGTGGTGACCACGGATGACCGGAACTGGGAACTGCGCTACGACGAACTGGCAGTGCGTTTCAACCAGTCGCGCGCCATCGCCATCGACATGGAGTCGGCGACCATTGCTGCCAATGGCTACCGCTTCCGCGTGCCCTACGGCACGCTGCTGTGCGTCTCAGACCGGCCGCTGCATGGAGAAATCAAGCTGCCCGGCATGGCCGACGTGTTCTACGAGGAGAGCGTCAGCCAGCATCTGCAGATCGGCATCCGCGCGCTGGAACTGCTGCGCAACGAGGCGAGCGCGGGCACGCTCCATTCCCGCAAGCTGCGCAGTTTCGACGAACCGGCATTCCGGTAGGGGGCCCTCAGCCGGACGTGACGCCGTCCCGGTCATGGGCCAGGCGGCCCGCCACATAGGTGCGGCGGACGAGCCGGTCATCGCCCAGCATGCTCAGGATAAAGAGTTTTTCCGCAAAGGTGCGGCAGGCGGCGAGGCGGCGTTGCAGTAGGGGCGTGGCAACCGGATCGAGCACCAGAAAGTCCGCCTCCTTGCCCGGCTGAAGATTGCCGATCCGGTCGGCGAGCTTCAGCGCCCGCGCGCCGCCCAGCGTGGCGAGATAGAACAGATCGAACCCCGTGGGCGCCAGATCGCGCAGGCGGCAGACCTTGTAAGCCTCGTTCATGGTCCGAAACAGGGAGAAGCTCGTGCCCGCGCCGATATCCGTGCCCAGCCCCGCGGTGACGTCATGCCGCCGGGCCGCGTCCAGGTCGAACAGGCCGCTGCCCAGAAACAGGTTCGAGGTCGCACAGAAGGCGATGGAGGCGCCGGCCTTTCCCAGCGCGGCGAACTCGCTCTCGTCCAAATGGAGGCAGTGGGCAAATACCGAACGGGCGGTGAGCAGGCCGTGGCGCGCATAGACGTCCAGATAGTTGTCCGCCTCCGGAAACAGCTCGCGCACGAGTGCCGTTTCGCTCTCATCCTCGGAGAGATGGGTATGCAGATGAACCGTGTCATGGTGCTTCAGCAGCCGTCCCGCAAGATCGAGCTGGCGCGCCGAGCAGGCGGGCGCGAAGCGTGGCGTGATTGCATATCCCAGCCGCTTCCGGCCGTGCCAGGCCCGGATCAGGCGCGCGCTGTCCTCGCAAGCTGTCTCCGGCGGCTGGCGCAGCGCTTCGGGCACATGGCGGTCCATCAGAACCTTGCCCGCGATCAGGCGCATATTGCGCGCGGCCGCCGCCTCGAACAGGGCCTCTACCGAGACATTATGGCCCGTGCAGAAGACGAGCGCACTGGTGGTGCCGTTGCGCAGCATCTCGTCAAGAAAGAAGCGCGCGCCGTCGCGCGCCCTCGCGGGATCGGCGAAGTCAGCTTCCGCGGGAAAGGCGTGCCTCTGCAGCCAGTCCAGCAGCCCGTTCGCGGGCGCGGCGATGATGTCCGTCTGCGGATAATGAATGTGGCTGTCGACGAAACCGGGCACGATGAGCCCGCCCGGAAATTCGCTGACCGGCACGCCGGCGGGCAGCCTCTGCCGCAGGTCGGACCACGGCGCGCATGCCTCGATGAGGCCGTCCCGCACCAGAATGGCGCCGTCGCCGAAATGTTCATGCGCGCTCTCTCCCTGTGCGGCGGCAGGATCGTCGAGCAGGTGGAACAGCGCGGCTCTGTAGGCGTGCAGGCTCATTTCCCGATGGCGTCCGGTTCTGCGTTGCGGATTCGGTTAGCCTACAGTGCGCGCTTGCGGCCGTGAACGGCCGCCGCGGCTTTTGCCCGGGGCGCGGGCGGTCTATATAGAGGAAAGTCAGCATTTCACGGGCAGCGCGGATGGCGGATCAACCGGAACTGGCGCTCGTTGCGGATATCGGCGGCACCAATGTCCGCTTCGCCCTTGCCGACCTGGGCATGGCGGATACTCCCCTGAGCGCGGAACGGGTTTATCGGACGGCGGATTTTCCCCGTCTGGAGAACGCCCTTGCGGCCTATGTCGCCGAAACCGGAGCCGACGCGCCCCCGCAGACGGCGGCGCTGGCGGTGGCCAGCCCGGTACGCGGCGACCGGATCGAACTGACCAACCGTGCCTGGAGTTTTTCCTGTTCCGGCCTTCGGGAACGTTTCGGGTTCCGCCGGATACGGGTGCTTAACGATTTCGCCGCCATTGCCCACGCGCTGCCCTTTCTGGGGCCGGGCGACGTGCGGCGCATCGGCGGTCCGCAGGCGGAGGTTCCGGCGCGGGTTATGGCCGTCGTCGGGCCCGGCACCGGGCTGGGCGTGGCGGCGCTGGTGGAGACGCCGGCCGGATACCGGATCATCGACTCCGAAGGCGGGCATGTGAGCTTCGCCCCGGCGGACGAGGTCGAGGCCGGAATCTTGCGCCTTCTGCAGGGCCGGTTCGGGCATGTTTCCTGTGAGCGGCTGCTTTCGGGGCCCGGGCTGGTGAATGTGCATCGGGCGCTGGCGGAAATCGAAAACGTAGATGCGGACGGGCCCGATCCGCCGGAAATCGTGCGCCGCGCGCTTTCCGGCGAAGACCGGCTGTGCGCGGCCGCCCTGGAGCGCTATTGTGCCATTCTGGGTGGTTTCGCCGGGGACACGGCCCTGATGTTCGGCGCCGGGCGGATCTTCGTGGGCGGGGGCATCGTGCCCCGGTTCGCGGACGTGCTGGCGCGCAGTGAATTCCGGGCCCGGTTCGAGGCCAAGGGGCGGTTCGCGGCGCTGCTGCGCACCGTTCCGGCGGATGTCATCACACGGCCGCAGCCCGGACTGCTGGGCGCCGCGAAGGCGCTGAAGGCGGAAGCCGGATAATGAGCGTACAAAGCCGGGGGAGGCAAAGGCGCGATGAGTGAGGAAACCCAAACCCCGTTTCAGGCCGCCATTGTCGGCAGCGGCCCGAGCGGGTTCTACGCCGCGGAGGCGCTTCTGCGCTCGGGCGAAAACGTCCGTGTGGACATGTTCGAACGTCTGCCCACGCCATTCGGGCTGGTGCGCGGGGGCGTGGCGCCCGATCATCCCAAGATCAAGAAGGTGGCGAACGTCTATGACCGCACGGCGCGCAAGGAGCATTTCCGTTTTTTCGGAAATGTCGGCATCGGCGAGGATGTCTCCATCGACGATCTGCGGCGGGCCTACCATGCGGTGATCTTCGCCTACGGAGCCTCGGAGTCGAGGCGGCTCGGCATTCCCGGAGACGATCTGTCCGGCAGCCACACGGCCACCGAGTTCGTGGGCTGGTATAACGGGCATCCCGATTTCACCGACCTTTCCTTCGACCTGTCGCACGAAACTGCGGCGGTGATCGGGCAGGGCAATGTGGCCGCCGACCTGGCGCGTATCCTGCTCACGCCCGTGGAGCAGCTCGAGCGCACGGATATCGCGGACCATGCGCTGGAGGCGCTGCGTTCGAGCGCGGTGCGGCACGTTCATGTCATCGGGCGGCGCGGCCCGGCCCAGGCGAAGTTCACGCCCAAGGAACTTGAGGAACTGGGGCAGATCGAGGGCTGCCTGGCCTGCGCCGATCCGGCGGATCTGGAACTTAACCGCGAGAGCCGCGAGGAACTGGAGGATTCGAAAAACCGCAGTGCGGTCAAGAACATGGAGCTGTTCCGGGAATTCGCCCGCAACGACCCGTGCGAGGCGGAACGCACCTGCCGCTTCCGGTTTTTCGAAAGCCCCGCTGAAATCCTCGGCGACGACAGGGTGCAGGGCCTCGCCCTGCGCCGCAACCGGCTGACGGGCGAGCCCTTCCGGCAGCGCGCCGAGGGTACGGACGAAACGCGGCGGATCGACTGCGGGCTGGTTTTCGCCAGCATCGGCTATCGCGGCGTGCCCATCTCCGGCCTGCCTTTCGATCCGGATGCGAATGTCATACCCAACGAGAAGGGGCGCATACTGAAGGACGGCAGGCCCATGCCGGGCCTCTACGTGGCGGGCTGGATCAAGCGCGGCGCCACGGGGCTGATCGGCAACAACCGGGCATGCAGTACGGAAACGGTTCAGCAGGTGCTGGAGGATGCCGCGGAACTGAAGTCGGCTTCCCGGGAGGGCGGCGCCGGAATTCTCCGCATGCTGCAGGCCGAAGGTGTTCCGGCCGTATCCTATGCCGGCTGGGACGCAATCGACGCTGCCGAACGCGAGGCGGGCGCGGCCTGCGGAAAGGAGCGCCGCAAGTTCGTGCGTGTGGCCGACATGCTGGAACTGGTGGCGCCGCCGGACGGCGGCGGCGCGCGCCGTCCCTGAGGGCGGGGCCGCACGGCCGCCGGTGACACGCCGAAGTTCGGGAAGGGTTGCGCGCAAACCATGCGTCTCCCGGCGGAAACGGGAGGGCGCAAAGCGCGCCGGCGCCCCTGGCCCGGCCGGAACCGAAACGCTTAACGGGAACTGCCGGCGAAAATTATTCCTTTATAGGTGTGTTCCCCAGGGAACATTCTTCCTCTAATCGCCCCAGCGGAAAGGCCGATATGGAGCGCGCGCGGGCCGTCCATGAGGATGCCGCCCTCCTTGAAAAGATCTCCGAGCATTACGACGCAAACCGGCTCGCCGAGGCCCTGGCCCTGTTGGAGCAGTCCTGCCGGGCCGGCCATGCGGCGGCCTGCGGCTATCTCGGAAACATGATGTATTCGGGCAAAGCGGGCGCAAAAGACCACAAGCGCGCACGAACCCTGTATGACAGGGCCTGCCGGGGCGGAGACAGTGCAAGCTGCATCAAATTCGCCTACATGCTGCGGAAAGGCGAAGGGGGCGCGGCCGACGAACCGCGCGCCCGGGAAATAGTGGACCAGGCCTGCCGGAGCGGGCATGCCCGGGGCTGCCTCAATCTCGCCGACGCGCTGCAGAGCGGCACAGGCGGCAGTACCGGCGGACGGCGCGCGCGCTCCCTCTATGAAAAGGCATGCGAGCTCGGGGACATGATCGGCTGTCTCAGGTTTTCCGGCATGGTTATCAGTTCCGGTGAAGGCACGGCGAAGGACATGAAGCGGGCACGGACCCTGATGGAAAGAGCCTGCCGTCAGGGGCTAAGTGACGGCTGTCTCTTGTTCGGCTATATGCTGGACCACGGAAAAGGCGGAGAGGCTGACAAAGTTCGCGCGCGGACCGTTTACGAAACAGCCTGCACTGATGACGTCGCACAGGCCTGCAACAATCTGGCGCTCATGGTCCGCGACGGTGTGGGCGGCCATCCGGTCGATCTGCCACGTGCACGGAAGCTGGCAGAAAAGACGTGCGAACTCGGCGAGCGCTATGGCTGCTATCTTCTCGGACTCATGCTCCATCGCGGCGAGGGCGGCCCGGCTGACGTCAAACGTGCACGGACGCTTTTGGACCGGGCCTGCCGCCTTGGAATCGGCGCCGCCTGCGGCCCCCAGGCCACCGGCGAAGACGCCCGGAGCGATACGGTCAAAATCGTCTTCCGGATCCAGTGGTCGGAAGAACAGGCCACCGACTTCAAGAGCCGGGATAAGGAGGCTGCCGCGCGCTGCCGGGAAAGAGGCTACGGCAACGCAAGGCGTACAAGGGGCTTCCGCTCCCGCTGTGTGAGCCGCGGCGCTGACGGGAAATGCGCTCTCACGGAAATCACGTTAAGATATCAGTGTACAAACTGACTTGCACCGCTTTTTTGGAGAAACGAGCTGTGTACGGTACGGAATACGTTTTTCCGGTAAGGGGTAGGGCGCGCGCGGCCGGTGCGGCCGCGCAGCCCGAATTTCAGTGCGTGATATAGAGGAAGGAACCACCCGCCAGTTTCGGGATCACCTCCTTCACATAACGCTTTTCGATCGACGGACAGCCCCAGCTTCGGCCCACGCCCCGCTTCGGCGAAACGTAATTGGCGCCGTGCATGACGATTGCGCGTCTCAGAGCCGCATTATTGGTCTTTTCGAGGCCGATCAGGCGCATCGCGAGACCATGCTTGCCGTAATAGCTGTTGGCCGTGATGAATGCGCCCACCGAACTCATTTTGGATTCCGGAATGTTGGAGAACCGCTGCGCGTATCCGTCATGGTCGGGGTCGGACCCCTTGCCATGCGCAACAAGCAGCGACTTGGTGACCTCCCATTTATTCATGTCGATGATAAACATGCGCGGCTTGCTGGAATGAAGCGCATAGTCAATCAGTGTAAGGAACGGGCGCTTGACCTCGTCCCGGCGCGCTGTATAGGCCTTCAGGGCGGCCTCTATGGCTTCCTTGCGGATGCCGGCCTTGACGAAACGGTCCAGGTCAAACACCTGGCGTTTCGACGAGGCAGCCTCGGCCGCGCCGGGCGCGGCGAGGCAGGCCGCAAAGGCCCCGATTGCGAAAAGGGTGATACGAAACAGCGGTCTTTTAACGGCGCCGCCACGCCTTCCAAAAGCAGGTAGAAGATACCCCACGGCAGACTCCGAATTTTGTTCCCAACGCGTGATTCGTCCTGTCGGGTGGGATATTCGATCCTCAGACCCAGCGGCCGCCTGATTTCTTGCTCCGATGCCGGGCGCGGCCTTATCCTTAATTATGACTGAATATTGAGCCGCCGCCGCGGGGCAAGTCAAGCGCCCGAAAAACCGGTAATGGTTAACGCATGGTGCAGCGGGGTCACACCGGGCCGCGTTGCCGGGCCGGAAACCGCGATTCCGCGCGCCGAACAGGGTAAAGGCGAAATGGTAAAGGAAATCGGTTTCCCCTCGCGGCGCTATTCGGCGATCGCCCATCGGTTTCTGCCGGTCGCAGCGCCGGTAGGGGAGGACGTGCTGGCGGGCTTGCTGGATGTGCTGCCTCTGGAGTCCGGAGCGCGGGTTCTCGATGCCGGTTGCGGGCGGGGCGAATTGCCGCTGCGTCTGGCGCAGCGCTTCGGGGCGCGGGTCCTGGGCGTGGATACGGACGAGAGGGCGCTGGCGGACGCACGGGCGGCGGCGCGGCAGCGGCAGCTTTCGGACCTCGCCGAATTCCGCTGCATGCCCGCGCTCGACCTGCCGGCGGGGGGCAAATTCGATTTCGCGATCTGCGTCGGTTCCTCCCATGCCTGCGGCGGCTACGGCGCGGCGCTCGAGTTTTTGGCGGAGCGGGTCCGGCCGGGCGGAACCCTGCTGATGGGGGAGGGCTACTGGAAGCGCCCTCCGCCTGCTGAGTACCTGAAGTTTCTGGGTGCGGAAGAATCCGATCTCGGCAGCCATTACGGCAACACGCGGCGCGCCGCGGCCCTCGGCCTCGAAACGGTCTGGAGCTTTGCGAGCCGGGCGGAGGACTGGGACCGGTATGAGGGCCTCTACCGCCTCGCCATGCACCGGTGGCTCGGCGCCAACCCGGACGATCCCCACCGTGATGAATTCGCGCAACGAAGCGCCCGCTGGTATGACGGCTATCTCCGCTGGGGGCGCGACGTGATGGGCTTCGGCCTCTACCTGTTCGCCCGCAGGTGACCGCCTTTGCGGCGAAACCTCTTGCACGCGAAAGCGGAACACCCCACCTTTTCCCGGCCTGATAAAGGGGAGAGAACTCATGGCCTTCGACAAGGATGCACGCTACCGCGAAACGGCCCGCGAAATCGCCGCGGTGGTGGAGGGCGAGCCCGACCGGGTCGCGCGAATGGCCATGGTGTCCAGCCTGCTCGCCCACGCCTTCGACAGCTATTTCTGGGCCGGGTTCTACCTCGTCGATCCGGACAGGCCGGAAGAACTGGTGGTGGGGCCCTATCAGGGCACGCCGGGCTGCCTGCGCATTCCAATCGGCAAGGGTGTCTGCGGCGCCGCGGCGCTACAGCGCGAGACGGTGATCGTGGATGACGTGCACGCCTTTCCCGGCCATATCGCCTGCGATGTCCGTTCCAACTCGGAAATCGTGGTGCCGGTGTTCGGCCCGGACGGCGGCCTGCTCGGCGTCTTCGACGTGGACAGCACCAAGCACGGGGCCTTCGACGAGACGGACGCGCGCCACCTGGAGGCGATCATGTCGGCGACCTTCGGGCGGGGCTGAAACCGCAACGGCCGGCCTCCCCCGCGGGCCCGGTCTCCGCCGCGGCCCGGGTCATCCGCCTGCTAAGCTTTCCTTAAGGCCGATGGCATAGCGGTCTTCGGTTATGGAACCGGAACAGGATGTTGTGGCCCGTGCCGAGACCGGTGTTCGTGGTCTTGATTACGTGCTGAAGGGCGGGCTGCCCGAAGGTCATGTTTACCTGATCGAGGGCGCGCCGGGGGCGGGCAAGTCCACGCTGGCGTTGCAGTTCTTGCTGACCGGATGCCGCGCCGGACAGGACGCGGTCTACGTGACATTGTCGCAAACCGCGGAGGAGCTTGGAGACATCGCGCGCTCCCACGGTCTGAACCTCTCGGAAATCGAGGTGGTGGAATTGCTGGCCTCGGAGGTGCGCGAACGGCACCTGGCGCAAACCGTTCTTCATACGGCCGAGGAGGAACTCGACAACCTGATCGGGCAAATCGAGCGGATGGTCGATGAGCGGCGCCCCAGCCGCATCGTCATCGACAGTCTCTCCGAATTGAGGCTGATCAGCACTTCCATGCTGCGCTTTCGCCGCAGCATTCTAACCCTGAAAACCAAAATGGCCGCGCAGCACGCCACGACACTCCTTATCGACGGCCTGGACGAGCTTGCGACAACGGGGAGCGTCGAACTGATGACCCACGGCGTCATCCGGCTCGAGTGGCGCGTGCCGGACTATGGCGTCGCGCAGCGCCGGCTGCAGGTGGTCAAGATGCGGGGCTCGCCCTTCATCGAGGGGTTTCACGACTTCACCATCGCGACCGGCGGACTGATCGTCTTCCCGCGCGTCATCAGTTTCGCTCCTCATACAGAGCATAGAGCCTGGAAGCTGAAAAGCGGCGATGAAAGGATGGACGCGCTCTTCGGCGGCAGCCTGCCGGGTAACGGCACGACACTTCTCACCGGCGAGACGGGGGCCGGCAAATCCGTACTTTGCACCCTGTTTGCGCACACGACCGCCGGGCGGGGCATACGGACGGCCCTCTTTCTCTTTGAGGAGCGGCAGGAGGACTTCATCAACCGCAGCCGAAATCTGGGCATGGATCTGGGCGGGTCGATCGAGGACGGCATCCTCGCAATTCAGCAGCTCGATCCTCCCGAGATTTCCCAGGGCCAGCTTTTTCATGACATTTACAAGATGGTCGGCGACGGCGCGCGCCTCATCATCATCGACAGCCTGGGAGGCTTCGTCAAAGCGTTGTCTCCTGGCCGCACGCTGCTGCCCCAGTTCACGTCCCTGCTCAACACTCTCAAGAGGCAGAACGTTGCCGTGCTGATGACTCTGAACGAGTCCGCCGGCGCCGGCCGCCGCAGTCCCGAGGAACTGGATTACAGCTTTCTGGCCGATAACGTCATCAAGCTCAGCCGGTATCAATCCGAGTTGACCACCGGGCGCTCGCTCTGGATAAAGAAAAAGCGCTACGGTCCGCACTCGGACGAGGTGCGTTCTCTCGACATCCAGGAGGGCGGTGTGGCTATTTCCAGGATCGAGGGTGCCTTTCGGGTTTTCGATGGTGTCAAGGAAAGACGACCGGATTCGGGCGGCTGAAGAAGAGGCGCCGGCGGCAGGGCCTGAGCGCATCGTCGCGATCGCGCCCTTTGGCCGCGATCAGGACGTGCTGGTTTCGCTGCTGGAGAGGCACGGTTTCGGCGTGGTCGGCTGCCGAACCGACACTGCAGGCCTTCATAACGCGCTTCGGCCGGGGGCAGATGTCATCCTGCTTACGGCCGAAGCGTTCCGCAGATCGGTCCTCGATATTCTGGGCGCACATCTTTATGCCGAGCCGGTGTGGTCGATGCCGCCCGTTGTCCTCGTTGCCGAGGACCGCGCAAGTGCCCAGCGCGTTTTCTCGACACTTCGCAAGGCGCGGCCGGGCGTTCCGGTGAGCATTCTTATCCGTCCGTGCGCCGAGATCGAGATTACCTCCGCCGTGACCTCCGCCGTCGAAACACGGCGGCAGCAAGTGCGGATCCGGGATCTTATCGCCAGGCACGAACGCGCGGAGCGGCAGGCCGAATTTTTGTTCCGGGAGCTGAGCCATCGGGTGAAGAACCTGTTCAACCTGGTTTCGGCGATTGCCGTACGAACCAGCAGGGCGGCTGCGGACGGCAAGACGTTCCGCCAGAATTTTCGCGGCCGGCTGGAGGCGCTCGCCAGCACGTACGCCGTTCTGGGAAGCGCCGGATGGGAGCGCGCCGAACTCGGCGAAATCATTACAAGCGCGGTCCGCCCGCTTCTCTCGCCCTCGGAGGAGGCACGTTTCGTGGCTCAGGGGCCGCCGGTGAGCGTATCGGGGAACGTGGCGAGCAGTCTGGGTCTGGTCATGCACGAACTGGCCTCGAACGCCCGGAAATACGGCGCCCTCTCCGGGAGCAACGGCTGCATCGACGTCGCCTGGCGCCTCGAGGCGAACCGGGTGATCCTGGAGTGGAGAGAGCATGGCGGCCCCCCGGTCGCGCCGCCATCGAAACAGGGCTTCGGCACCACGGTGATCACCGAATCCATGACCGGCATCCCGGGCGCGGAGGTGAATCTCGGCTTTCGGCCGGAAGGCGCCGTCTGCCGGATCTCTTTCGAGCGGGAAGCAAACACGGCGGTTTGAAGCGCCCGTGCTCGCGGCAAGAGATCTCGTTCGCCCGGACGGGCCGCCCCAGGGCAGTCGGGTGGAGTCTGTCCGGTTTCCCGGGCGGATTGCAGGGGCGCACAGACCTCACCTCTCCCGCCGGGAGGGGTGAATAGGACTCGCCTCCGGAATTTCGGGGTGAAGGTTTTCAAGCGATTGCCCTGCGACCCGCCCTTTTAACGCTTGACATCGAGCCCGGCATTGAATTGCGTTCGGGTCCCGCACGGGTGCGAACTTCCCGTTTTTCAGGTCATTTGCGTGTTCAGCGCCGCAGGAGGGCTTTCGATGGCGTCCTATCAGTACATTTTCCAGATGCACCGCCTGTCCAAGGCCTTTCCCGGCGGCAAGAAAGTTTTGGAGGGAATCAGCCTCAATTTCTTTCCGGACGCCAAGATCGGCATTGTGGGCGTCAACGGCGCGGGCAAGTCCACGCTGTTGCGGATCATGGCGGGCATCGACACGGAGTTTGACGGCGAGGCCTGGGTCGCCGACGGCGCGCGGGTGGGCTATCTGGCGCAGGAACCGGCGCTCGATCCGGACAGGGATGTTTGGGGCAATGTCATGGAGGGCGTTGCGGATACGAAAGCGCTGCTGTCGCGCTTCGAGGAAATTTCGGGGAAATTTGCCGAGCCCATGGACGACGACGAAATGAACGCGCTGATCGCCGAACAGGCGGAGATTCAGGAAAAGATCGATGCCCTCGACGCCTGGGACCTGGACAGCCGCGTGGAAATGGCCATGGACGCGCTGCGCTGCCCGGACGGAAACGCCGATGTGTCCACGCTCTCCGGCGGCGAGCAGCGCCGCGTCGCCCTGTGCCGGCTGCTGCTGGAAAAGCCCGATCTCCTGCTCTTGGACGAGCCCACGAACCATCTGGACGCGGAGTCCGTCGCCTGGCTCGAACACTATCTGAGGGACTATCCGGGTGCGGTCATTCTCGTCACCCACGACCGCTATTTTCTGGACAACGTGACGGGATGGATTCTCGAACTCGACCGGGGGCAGGGCATTCCCTATGAGGGGAACTACTCCTCCTGGCTCGACCAGAAGCGCAAGCGGCTGGAGCAGGAAGGATCGAAGGAGGAGGCCCGCCAGCGCACGCTGGCGCGCGAACTGGAATGGATCCAGGCCTCGCCACGGGCGCGGCAGGCCAAGTCCAGGGCGCGCATCAAGGCCTATGAGGAACTTCTCAACCGTTCGGCCCGGGAACAGGACGGCAAGGCCCAGATCGTCATTCCGGCCGGGCCGCGGCTGGGCAATCTGGTGATCGAGGCGGATCACCTTAGCAAGGGCTTCGGCGACCGGCTGCTCATCGACGACCTCAGCTTCAGCCTGCCGCCGGGCGGCATCGTGGGCGTGATCGGGCCCAACGGCGCGGGCAAGACCACGCTCTTCCGCATGCTCACCGGCCAGGAGGAACCGGACGGCGGGAGCTTGCGTGTCGGCGAAACGGTGGAGCTGGGCTATGTGGACCAGAGCCGCGATGCGCTGGCGCCCGACAAGACCGTCTGGGAGGAGATCTCCGGCGGCGCGGACATGGTTCAACTGGGCAGGCGGGAAATGCCCAGCCGCGCCTATGTGGGCGCGTTCAATTTCAGGGGCGGCGACCAGCAGAAGAAGGTGGGACAGCTTTCCGGCGGGGAACGCAACCGGGTTCACCTTGCGAAGATGCTCAAGTCGGGCGCCAATGTGCTGCTGCTCGACGAGCCTACCAACGATCTCGATGTGGACACGCTGCGGGCGCTGGAGGACGCGCTGACGGAATTCGCCGGCTGCGCCGTGGTGATTTCGCACGACCGCTGGTTCCTGGACCGAATCGCCACGCACATGCTGGCCTTTGAGGGCGACAGTCATGTGGAATGGTTCGAGGGCAATTACCAGGATTACGAGGCGGACCGGAAGCGGCGTCTGGGCGAGGAGGCGGAACGCCCACACCGCATCAAGTTCAAGCGCTTCGCCCGGGCGTGAGTACGCTCATTTTCGCCGGCTCAAATCCTTCCACAGGGCGGCCACCGTCACGGGAATGCTGACGTCGAGGAGCAGGGGAATCCACGCAAACCAGAGACGCTCGGCGAACGTCCCGGCGGGAAGGGTGAGGACGGCCATGAGCCCGAACGCCCCGCCCGCCACAGGCGCCCAGGATGGCGCCGGAGCCCGCCGCACCCTGGGTTGCCAGGCGCTCACGCCGTTATAGGCGGCGAAGACAAGAAAAAGGGCGGCGAGCATGACCACCGCCGCCCAACGAAACGGATCGCCCATGACCGGCGCCTGCCGTCAATCGGGTTCCTGAATCTTGCGGATCTGTTCCTTGATGTGGGCCAGCAGGGCGTCGAACTGCCGCTGATGGCGGCTGAGGATTGCCGTGAACTCGTCGCGCTGGGTCTGCAGCAGCGAGAAGCTGGCCGACTCCCCGGCGGTCTGGAGGACCAGATCGTACACCTTGTACTGTGCGTCCCCGCCCGTGGACGCCTCGGTCTTGCGCATGCCGCCGAGAGAAGCGGCGTCACCGCTGGACCGCTGATCAAGCCGCCGGATCAGCAGCCATTTGGCGGTGCCTTCCACCTTGCCCGAGGCGCGGTCATACACTTCCGAGTTGACCGATACGTAGGAGAGACGTCCGCTGTCCTTCACCCTTGAGGACAGGACCCGGATCGCCTGGCCCTTGTATTCGTTGAGCTGCGACTGCATGGCGTAGGCCGCGTATTCCTTGAGCAAGTCCACATAGGCGCCGAATTGCTGCTTTGAGGGAATCCGGGCATAGGGCCCCAGGGCGCTGCGCCCGAACAGCCGGAAGGCGATGTGCTGGCCCATCAGCTTGCGGAATCTCTGCCGCTTCTGATCGGCACTCCAGTTCGGGTTGTCGATGATCTCGAAACCCTGCCCGGCAATCGTTTGCACGAATTGCTCGGCATGCCGGTCCTCATGCTTTGCCGCCTGGGAGGGAGTAAGGGTGAAACTCGTTAATCCGAAGACAACGAGAACGAGTCTGAGATGGCGTTGCACGGCTACGTCCTACGGTTGAACAAATCGAACATCCCCACAGTACACCGGCCGGTTCTAAGAAAAGGTGACACCGCTTGAAAAGTGAAATGACGGCCATGATATGGCGCGCCCCCGTATTCCGGTTTCATACGGGAAAACTCGCACAAATGTGAACAAATAACCGGCCCGGCGGGATACCGCATAGTGATGCGTGTGAAGCCGCCCGGTGTCACTCGAATTCGTCCAGCTCCGGAAGGTCCTCGAATTCCACTTGTCCGTCGTTGCAGGCGTTCTCGCGTGACTGCCGGTAGAGGCTGCGCACGGCGGTGTAGAAGTCGATGGAGGTTCGTTCGATCTCGTTGATGGTTTCGATGTTGCGGGCCCGCATGTCGATCAGGTCGGCGGCCGTGAGCGAAAGCTGCGCAAGCCCGGCGGTGTCGACGTTCCACCGGATGGTGACCCCGTCGCTCAGATCCACCTGCTGCACCACGTCCGCGTAATAGGACAGCGGATCGAAGAAGCGGTCCACGATTTCGCCTGTCAGATCCCGCGGACTGGTGGGGCCCACGAAAGGCAGATAGAGGTAAACCCATTCATTCACACCCCAGACGCACAGGGTCTGGCCGAAATCCTCGTCATGCCGCTCGATGCCGAAGGAGGAGGCTACATCCCAGATGCCGCCCACACCCAGCGTCGTATTAATGAAAAACCGCGAGGTCGTGTTCCACGCGCGGTCCCATTTCCACTGCAGGATGTCGTTGGCCAGGATCACCGGCGTGTCGGCGTTGTTGACCACGTTCCGGACCCGGTCCTGGACATAGTCCGGCAGGATGAAGCGGTAGAGTTGCGCCGTGGGCTTCAGGAGCAGCTTGTCCAGAAAGTCGTTGAACTCGAAGAACGCCCGGTTCATGCCCTCGAGCGGATCGCCGGTGTCGATCTCGTCGTCCTCCGCGTCGAGTTCGGCTTCGCCGTCTTCGGCGAGGCCATAGCCTTCGCCGGGCTCGTAAGGCTCGTCCGCTCCGGTGACGGGCTCACGGGCGCGCGCGGGCAGGGGCGCGGGAACCGCATTCGCCGGATCGCCGTCATCGCCGGGCAGGGGCTCTGTCTCCTCACCTTCAGGCGTTGAAACGGCTTCAGGGGCCGTCCCGGCCGAGGGCGCCTCGCCGGCGGGTGCGGCTTCGCCATCGGCAGCGGCATCGGCCTCTTCCTCCGGTGCCGGCTCGCCGTCGCCGGTCTCCCCGTCTTCCGTTTCAGCGGGACCGCCGGGCGCGCTGTCTTCCGCCGCGGACGGACTTTCATCCGTTTCCTGCGCCCGGGCAGCGTGAGGCGCGGTGGCCACGAGCGCCCCCATGACCAGTCCGATCAGACAGAAACCCAGCCGATCCAATTGGTTGTGTTTGCCCATCGGATGTCTCCAAGTGGCAAGCCCCGGCAATCCACACATCACCGGACGCTCCATGACGGATTAGTGAATGTTCCCCTCAGGCCGGACCTGCTGAAATCGCGACCGGACTTGGTGAACCGGCTCAACAAACCTCAGATTCCGGAACACAACGCTTCTACCCCTTTGTTTCGGGTAACACGGCGCATCCTGCACGGCAAGCGGCGGGGCGTCCGGATTTGGCCACAATCACGTCATTTTTCATTGTTTGGTGACCGTAGTCATATTCAAGTTACAGATGCATCGGGCCCGCATGTGCTTGATACAGGATGAAGTCGGCCTTCCGGAACGGCGGGACTTCGCGGGGGCTTGTGCGACCGCCGCTCGATCATATAAAGATATTTATATATCATCATCTCTTATCAGAGGTCCATGCGGGATATCATCGCCATATTGCGGGCGGCGGGAGAGGAGACCCGGCTCAGGCTGCTGGCCGTGCTGGCGCGCAGCGAGCTGACCGTCACCGAACTGACCCAGGTGCTCGGCCAGAGCCAGCCGCGGGTGAGCCGCCATTTGAAACTGCTGTGCGAGGCGGGTCTGGTGGAGCGCGTGCCCGAGGGAAGCTGGGTCCTGTACCGGCTGGCCGGGCCGCCCGGCCCGCTGCGCCCCGCGGCGGCGGGAGACGCCCTGCTTCCCGCGATCATCGAAACGCTGCCGGCGGAGGATGCGGTGCTGCAGCGTGACCTGGAGCGTCTGAACGCGGTCCGCCGCGCCCGGGCGGACGCCGCCGCGCAGGCGATGCGCCTGGTGGCGGACGAGCGCGGGCGAATCGGCTCCCTGCATCTGCCCGAGGAGCGAATCGAATCGGCCATGTGCCAGCTCGCCGGGGAGGGGCCGTTCGGCTTTTTCGTCGATCTGGGCACGGGCACGGGGCGCGTTCTGGAACTTCTGGGCCCGCGCGCCGCCCTGGCCGAGGGGGTGGACCTGAACCGGGACATGCTGACGCTGGCGCGCGCCAATCTGGACCGGGCGGGCCTGCGCCATTGCCGGGTGCGCCAGGGCGACATCCTGGCCCTGCCCTTCGCCAGCGGTTCGGCCGACCTGGTGACGCTGCACCAGGTTCTTCATTTCCTGCCCGACCCGGCGGCGGCGGTGGCCGAGGCCGCGCGCCTCCTGCGGAAGAACGGGCGCCTGATGATCGTCGATTTCGCGCCCCACGATCTCGAAGAGCTGCGCGACGACTATGCCCATCGCCGCCTGGGCTTCGCCGACAGCGAGGTGCGCGGCTGGCTCAAGGCGAACGGAATCGCCTTTTCGGCCATGCGCCGCCTGCCGGAAAACGGGGCCGCGCCCCTGACCGTCTGCGTCTGGCTCGGTGAGCAAAGCCGGGCCGTGGCGGAACCCGTCCCCATGACTCCGATGGTCAACGTCGCCGAATAAGCGGAAAGAACCCATGACCGCCGAACGCAAACCGCCCCGCGTGTCCTTCGAGTTCTTTCCTCCCAAGACGGAGGAAATGGAAGAGATTCTGTGGCGTTCCCTCAAGCGGCTCGAGCCGCTCGATCCGGCCTTCGTCTCGGTCACCTACGGGGCGGGCGGCTCCACGCGCACCCGTACCCACAACACGGTGCGCCGGGTGCTGAACGAAACCGGGCTGACGCCCGCCGCCCATCTGACCTGCGTGAACGCCACCCGCGAGGAGGTGGATGACGTGATCCGGGACTACTGGCAGGCCGGTGTCCGGCATATCGTCGCGCTCAGGGGCGATCCGCCGGAGGGCATCGGGGCGGCGTACCGGCCCCATCCCGGCGGCTATGCCAACGCCGCCGAACTGGCGGCCGGGATCAGCCGCATCGCGGATTTTGAAATTTCCGTGGGCTGCTATCCGGAAAAGCATCCGGAGTCGCCCAGTTACGAGGCCGATATCGATCTCCTCAAACAGAAGATCGATGCGGGCGCCTCCCGGGCCATCACCCAGTTCTTTTTCGAGCCCGAGATGTTCCTGCGCTTCCGGGACCGGCTTGCCCGTGCGGGCGTCACCATTCCCATCGTGCCCGGAATCATGCCGGTGCTGAATTTCCGCACCCTGAGCCGCATGGCCGGCGCCTGCGGTGCGACCCTGCCCGATTGGCTGGCGGAGAAGTTCGAAGGCCTCGAGGAAGACCCCGGCACCCGCAAGCTGGTGGCGGCCACCGTGGCCGCCGACCTGTGCACGAGGCTGCAGGCGGAAGGCGTCAACCAGTTCCATTTCTACACCCTGAACCGGGCGGACCTGACCTACGCCATCTGTCACCTGCTGGGCCTGCGCCCGGCACGAAACGGCGGCGGCGCGGCGGCCGCGGCGCAATGATCCTTTCACCAGGAGAGAGACTCTCATGACGCGCGACGAACGCATAAACACGCTCACGCAAATCGCCGAAGAGCGCATTCTGGTGATCGACGGCGCCATGGGAACCATGATCCAGGCCTGCGCCCTCGACGACGCCGGTTTCCGCGGCGAGCGGTTCAAAGACCACCCCCACGAACTCAAGGGCGACAGCGACCTCCTGTGCTTGACGCAGCCGGCCGTCATCAGGCGCATCCACCGGGATTTCCTGCTCGCGGGCGCGGATATCGCCTGCACCAACACATTCACGGCCACAGCCGTTTCCCAGCGGGATTACGGCCTCGAACACCTTTCCGCGGAGATGAACCGGGAGGGCGCGCGCCTTGCCCGCGAAACGGCGGACGAGATCGAGGCGCAGGCGCCGGGCCGGGTCTGCTTCGTGGCCGGATCGATCGGGCCCACCAACCGCACGGCCTCGCTTTCGCCCGACGTCAACGATCCGGGCCTGCGCAACATCACCTTCGACGAGTTGCGCGAGGACTATCGCGTCTGCGCCGAGGCGCTGATCGAGGGCGGGGCGGACCTGCTGCTGATCGAGACCATTTTCGACACGCTGAACGCCAAGGCCGCGATCATGGCGGTGGAGGACGCCTTCGCCGCCACGGGCCTGCGCCTGCCGCTGATGATTTCCGGCACGATCACGGACAAGTCGGGCCGCACCCTGTCGGGCCAGACGGCGGAAGCCTTCTGGATTTCCGTGCGCCACGCCAGGCCGTTCAGCGTGGGCCTGAACTGTGCGCTGGGTGCGGAGGAACTGCGCCACTATGTGGCGGAGCTTTCGCGGGTGGCCGACACGCTGGTCAGCACCCATCCCAATGCCGGCCTGCCCAATGAATTCGGCGAGTATGACCACACGCCGGAACTGATGGCGCGGCTGATCGGCGAATTCGTGGAAGCCGGGCTCGTCAATCTGGCGGGCGGCTGTTGCGGCACCACGCCGGAACATATTAAAGCCATTGCCGAAGCGGTAAAGGGCAAAAATCCCCGCGCGGTGCCCGAGGTGGAGCCACGGTTGCGGCTTTCCGGCCTGGAGCCGTTCACGCTGAGCGACGACATTCCCTTCGTGAATATCGGCGAGCGGACGAATGTCACGGGCTCGGCGCGTTTCCGCAAGCTGATCAAGGAAGGCGATTTCGAGACCGCGCTGGAGGTCGGCCGCCAGCAGGTGGAAAACGGCGCGCAGATGATTGACGTCAATATGGACGAAGGCCTGCTCGATTCCGAAGAGGCCATGGTGCGCTTCCTCAATCTGGCGGCGTCCGAACCCGATATCGCGCGGGTGCCGGTGATGGTGGACTCCTCCAAATGGTCCGTTATCGAAGCGGGGCTGAAACGGCTGCAGGGCAAGTCCGTCGTCAATTCCATCAGCCTCAAGGAAGGCGAGGAAGCGTTTCTGGAACAGGCGCGCCTGATCCGCCGTTATGGCGCGGCGGCCGTGGTCATGGCGTTCGACGAGAAGGGGCAGGCCGATACGGCGGAACGCAAGTTCGAGATCTGCGCGCGTTCCTACCGTCTGCTTACGGAGAAAGCGGACTTCCCGCCCGAGGACATTATCTTTGATCCCAATATTTTCGCCGTAGCCACGGGCATTGAGGAGCATGAGAATTACGGCGTCGACTTCATCGAGGCAGCGCAGCGCATCCGCGAGGAACTGCCCCACGCTCACATCTCCGGCGGCGTTTCGAATGTCTCCTTCTCCTTCCGGGGCAATGACGCCGTGCGCGAGGCCATGCACTCGGTGTTTCTCTATCACGCCATCCGGGCGGGAATGGATCTGGGCATCGTCAATGCCGGCCAGCTTGCGGTCTATGACGACATCCCCGAAGAACTGCGCGAGCGGGTGGAGGACGTGATCCTGAACCGGCGGCCGGACGCCACGGAGCGGCTGCTCGAAATCGCCGAGCGGTTCAAGGGTACGGGCGAAGAAGCCGAAAAGGCGAACCTCGAATGGCGGAGCTGGCCGGTGGAGAGGCGCATCGAGCACGCGCTGGTCAAGGGCATCGCCGACTATATCGAGGAGGACGCCGAGGAAGCCCGCAAGGAACTGGGCCGCCCGCTGCATGTGATCGAGGGGCCGCTGATGGACGGCATGAACGTGGTCGGCGACCTGTTCGGCGCGGGCAAGATGTTCCTGCCGCAGGTGGTGAAAAGCGCCCGCGTCATGAAGAAGGCCGTGGCCTGGCTCACCCCCTTCATGGAAGAGGAACAGGAAGGCCAGAAGGAAGCCGCAGGGAAAGTGCTGCTCGCCACCGTCAAGGGCGATGTGCACGACATCGGCAAGAATATCGTCGGCGTCGTGCTCCAGTGCAACAGCTATGAGGTGATCGACCTGGGCGTGATGGTTCCTGCGCAGAAGATCCTGGAAACGGCGCGGGCGGAGAAGGTGGATGTGGTCGGCCTTTCGGGCCTCATCACGCCCAGCCTGGACGAGATGGTGAATGTGGCCGGCGAAATGGAGCGGCAGGGATTCGACCTGCCGCTGCTGATCGGCGGCGCCACCACCAGCCAGGTGCACACGGCGGTGAAGATCGATCCGCAATACCGCAAGGGGCAGACGGTCTATGTGCCCGACGCCTCGCGGGCGGTGAGCGTGGTTTCCTCGCTGCTCTCGAAAGAGGGGCAGGCGGACGACTACCGCGCGCGCATCCGCAAGGACTATGAAACCATCGCCGAGCGCCATGCGGGCCGGCGGCGGGAGAAGCCCCGGCAGAGCCTGCAGGCCGCGCGCGCCAACCGGATGAAGCCGGACTGGGAGGGCTACACGCCGCCCCGGCCGCGGCAACTGGGCCTGCAGGTCTTCGACGACTGCGACCTCGCCGAACTGCGCGACTATATCGACTGGACGCCCTTCTTCCAGTCCTGGGAACTCAAGGGTAAATTCCCGCGCATTCTGGAGGACGACAAGGTGGGCGAGGCCGCGCGCGGGCTCTATCGCGACGCGCAGGACATGCTGGACCGGCTGATCGACGGGCGCTGGCTGACCGCGAAGGCGGTGATCGGCCTGTGGCCGGCCAATACGGTGAATACGGACGACTGGGAGATCTATAC
>JBKHIN010000286.1:0-4478 GCA_046538635.1 Alphaproteobacteria bacterium | reverse complement strand
CTCCCGGAGAGGAAGGGGCCCGCGCCGCGTCAGCGGCGTGGGAAGGTGAGGGGCGATCACAAGATTCGCGGGGTTTTCCTGCCCCGTGAGAATACCGTAGGGCGTAAGCGGAAACCCGCCACCAGGCTGCGATAAAGTTGGGGGTCTGCTGCGCTTCAACCTACCCTGCCAGTCCCGGCGCTTCGTGACCTTCGTGCCTCCTTTGAGACTGCGGATGAAGCTCTGAGCGGCTGTTTCCAAACCGGCCCGGAATCCTCTAATCTCCCGCCCCATGAGCAGCACTTATCCGCCTTCCCGCACCGTCCTGGGCATCATCGGCGGCAGCGGGATTTACCAGATGGACGCCATCGAGGAGGCGCGCTGGGAGCGCGTCTCGGGGCCGTGGGGCGAGCCCTCAGACGAATTGCTGACGGGCCGGCTCGGCGGCGTGGATTGCGTCTTCCTGCCCCGTCATGGCCGCGGCCACCGTCTGACGCCCTCCACCATCAACTACCGGGCCAATATCGATGCGCTGAAGCGTATCGGCGTCACTGACATCGTCTCCCTTTCCGCCTGCGGATCGTTGAAGGAGGATCTGGCGCCCGGCGCCTTCGTCATGGTGGACCAGTTCATCGACCTCACCCGCAAACGCGAGAACAGTTTCTTCGGGCCCGGCCTGGTGGCGCATGTGCCCCTGGGCCATCCCGTCTGCCCGCGCCTCAGCCACGCACTGGCCGAGGCGGCGGCCGGGGCGGGCGTGGCGCAGGTCGTGCGCGGCGGCACCTATGTCACCATCGAGGGGCCGCATTTCTCCACTTACGCCGAATCCATGCTCTACCGCTCCTGGGGCTGCGAGGTCATCGGCATGACGAACGCCACCGAGGCCAAGCTGGCGCGCGAGGCGGAACTGCCCTACGCCACGGCGGCCATGGTGACGGACTATGACTGCTGGCATCCCGAGCATGACCATGTGGAGGTTGCCGCCGTCATCCGCATCCTGAACGAGAATGCGCAAAAGGCGCGCGATATGCTGGCGGCGCTCGCGCCCATGCTGGGGCCGGAACGCACGCCCTCGCCGCTGGGCGTCGAGACCGTGCTTGACTCCGCCGTGATCACGCCGCCGGAAGCGCGCGATCCGGAAATGGTGAAGAAACTCGATGCCGTGGCAGGGCGGGTGCTGGGAGGGGACCGTGGGAAGGTCGCGCAGCAGTAGCCTTTTCCGGGCGATCGGGCTCTATGCCCTCGTGCTGGTTATCGTGGCCCTCGTGGCCTGGCCTGTAGCCTATCTTGTTCCGTGTTGGGCAGGATCGGCCCTCGGTTCTCCCGGCCTTCGGCACGCCATTAACTGGGCGCCCGCCATCTGGTGGAATCTGCTGCCTCAACTGGCTTTTTACGCCCTCGTCATCACCGTGTTCGCCATGAACCGGATCAGGAGTGCGGCGCTTGTCGTTCTTGGCGCGCTCATGGTGATGATGTTCATTTCCTGGACGGGAAGATGCGTCTCCTGGCAGTTAATAGACAGCGATCTCTTCTGGCGTTTCCACAATGCGTTCGCGGGGCGGTTGCCGGAAGGTGTGGACGCCTTTTTCGTTTACGCGATGGTCTTGCTCCCGCTGTTTCTTGCCGGCGCGTTTCTTATTATCAAACTCGTGGCCGCGGCCGAACGCGCTTTCATGGGACGAAAGGAACCGGCGTGACACAGGCGATCCCGGAACCATAGCGACAGGGGGAATCAGATGGACTTCGCGAAAATCATCCGCACCATTCCGGACTATCCCAAGGCGGGCATCCAGTTCCGGGACATCACGACGCTGCTGGGCAACGGCCCGGCCTTTTCCGCGGCCGTGGACGCGCTCGTGGACGCCCACAAGGACGACACGTTCAACCATGTGGCGGGCATCGAGGCGCGGGGCTTCATTCTGGGCGGGGCGGTGGCGCACCGGCTGGGCATCGGCTTCATCCCGGTGCGGAAGAAGGGCAAGCTGCCCTGGGACGTGATCGGGCAGGAATACGAGCTTGAATACGGCACCGACCATGTCGAAATCCATACGGATGCCGTGCGCCCCGGCGATACGGTGCTGCTGGTGGACGACCTCATCGCCACCGGCGGTACGGCGGAAGCGGCGGTCAAGCTGATCCGCAAGGCGGGCGGTGTCGTGCCCTGCGCCAGTTTCGTCATCGACCTGCCCGACATCGGCGGCCGCGAGCGGCTGGAGAAACTGGGCGTCCATGTGCGCACGCTGGTGCATTTCGAGGGGGATTGAGTAGAGGCGCGAAAGCGAAGCGGCCCCGTCAATCTTCGGGGCCCATCGGTTTCACACGAAGGCTCCAAGGACGCACGAAGAACACGAAGCGATTCCGTAAACATATGGTTTCCCCTTGGTGTTTTGAAGAGTCTCAGCTTCCGGCAGTCCTTGGTGTCCTTGGTGAATGCTTCGTGTCTTCGTGTGAACCGCAACGCGTGAAGGACCTGAGATGAAGGTCGGCGGAAAACCATGTTGCACCATCTGGACCGAGGGCCGTTTGGTCTTCATCATCGACCAGACGCGTCTGCCCCATGCCTTCGAAACCGTCCGCCTGCGCACCGTCGAGGACGCCGCGCGGGCCATTTCGGACATGCTGGTGCGGGGCGCGCCGCTGATCGGCGCCACGGCCGCCTATGGCGTTGCCTTGGCAATGGCGGCGGACCCTTCGGATGAAGCGCTGAGGGCCGCCTGCGCGCGCCTCATCGCCACGCGGCCCACCGCTTCCAATCTGCGCTGGGCGCTGGAGCGCATGAGTTCGGTTCTGGAACCTCTTCCGCCTGCGGAACGTATGGATTTTGCCTTCGCGGAAGCCGCGCGTATCTGCGAGGAGGACGTGGAGACCTGCCGCGCCATCGGCCGGCACGGGCTCGGGCTGATAGAGGAGATCGCGGCGCGCAAGGCGGGCCCGGTGAACGTGCTCACCCATTGCAATGCGGGCTGGCTCGCCTGTGTGGACTGGGGCACGGCCACCTCGCCGCTCTACCAGGCGCACGACAAGGGCATCGATCTTCATGTCTGGGTGGACGAGACGCGCCCGCGCAACCAGGGCGGCGCGCTGACCGCCTGGGAACTGGCGGCGCATGGCGTTCCGCATACGGTGATCGTGGACAATGCGGGCGGGCACCTGATGCGCCGCGGCCTGGTGGATCTCTGCATCACGGGCACGGACCGGGTGGCGGCGAACGGCGACGTGGCCAACAAGATCGGCACGTATTTGAAGGCGCTGGCGGCGCAGGACAATGGCGTGCCGTTCTACGTGGCGCTGCCCCATTCCACCATCGACTGGACCACGGCGCGCGGCGAGGACATTCCCATCGAAGACCGGCCGGGTACGGAGGTTTCGCGCTTGGCAGGGCGCACGGCAGACGGCGCGGTGGCGGAGGTGGAGATCGTCAATCCCGGCAGCCCGGTGGCCAACCCCGCCTTCGACGTCACGCCAGCACGGTTGGTGGCGGGGTTCATCACGGAACGGGGTCTGTGTCCGGCGAACGGCGAAGGGCTGCGCTCGCTTTATCCGGAATGCGCGGCGTGACGGTGTTCACGGCATGAGGGGGCCGCGCGCCGGGGTGGTGGAAACGGCGAAGGCCATGAGCCGTTCCCGCCTGACCGCGGGCACCTCGGGAAACGTTTCCGTTCGGACAAACAAGGGCATGCTGATCACGCCCTCTGGAGTGCCTTACGAGGCGCTCAAACCGAAGTCCATTGTGGCCGTCTCCGCGGACGGGCAGGCGAGGGGGGCGCTCAGACCGTCAAGCGAATGGCGCTTTCATTTGGGCATTTACGCCGCGCACCCCGAGGCGAATGCCATCGTCCACACCCATTCCGATTACGCTACGGCGCTGGCCTGCACGGGCCGAGGCATTCCGGCCTTTCACTACATGGTCGCCGTGGCGGGAGGCAGGGACATTCCCTGTGCGCCCTATGCCACTTTCGGAACGGAGGAACTGGCCGAAAATGCGGTGAGGGTACTGGAGGAGCGGCGGGCCTGCCTGCTCGCCAATCACGGCCAGATCGCCCTTGGCGAAACCCCCGCCGCCGCGCTGAAGCTGGCGGAGGAGGTGGAAACCCTCGCCCGGCACTATGTCTTTGCACTGAGTATCGGTGACGTGGCCGTGCTGGACGATGCGGAGATGGACCGCGTGCTGGAGCGCTTCGAGGGGTATGGGAAGCAATAACCCTTATATATTCCGTGTGTCATCTTTGGGTTGCGCGCCAGCGCGGAGCCCGAGGAGACCCCGCCCTCAACACGCATCCGGCGTCTGCTGAAGAATGGCGCCGTCGGAGCATTTCACCACGAAATCCCACGGGCATTTGGGCGGCGTCTTCGTCCAGGCGCGGACGGAGTAGACCTGGCCCGTATAGCCCTGCGGCTGTGTTGTCAGTTTCATCGGCCCGAAGACCTGAATGTGGTAGTAGCCTGCAGCGTCGAACTGGGAGACGATTTCCGGCTTCGACTTGCAGACGGTCTTGAGC
>JBKHIN010000060.1:0-10830 GCA_046538635.1 Alphaproteobacteria bacterium | reverse complement strand
ACCTTGTGCAGATCCACGGTTTCGACGGCGTTTTGCAGGGGTTTCGTCATCGTGCCTTCCCGGGGGTGAGCGCAGGGGGGCGATGCACCGGATTTGCGGAACGGTTGCGGGCCGTGCGGCGTTCGGTATCATCCGCCCCGCGGCGCGGTCAACGATTCGGCCGTCACACCGGCTTCATTCATCTCCCGATCCGGATATTCAGCGCATGAGCAAAAAGGGGAACAAGGCCGAAGGCATCGGCAAGGGCGACCATCTCTATCTGGTGGACGGCTCCGGCTACATCTTCCGGGCCTTTCACGCATTACCGCCCCTCAACCGCAAATCGGACGGCCTGCCCACGGGCGCCGTCTACGGCTTCTGCAACATGCTCTACAAGCTGCTGGAGGAGACGAAACAGGGCGAGCGGCCCACCCATTTCGCGGTTATTTTTGACCATTCGGCCGTCAGCTTCCGGAATGAAATCTACGAGGACTACAAGGCCAACCGGGCGGAGCCGCCCGAAGACCTTCGGCCCCAGTTCAGCCTCATCCGCCATGCCTGCCGCGCCTTCCACGTACCCGCGCTGGAAAAGGAAGGCTATGAGGCGGACGATTTGATCGCCACCTATGCCGAACAGGCGCGCGAGGCGGGGGCGCGGGTAACCATCGTCTCCTCCGACAAGGACCTGATGCAGCTCGTGGGCGACGGTATCGCCATGTTCGACAGCATGAAGAACCGCGCCATCGGCGAAGAGGAAGTGCGCGAGAAATTCGGCGTGAGCCCCGAAAAGGTGGTGGACATTCAGGCGCTCGCCGGCGATTCCATCGACAATATCCCCGGCGTGCCCGGCATCGGCGTGAAGACCGCCGCGCAGCTTATCGACGAATATGGGGACCTGGAAACGCTTCTTCAGCGTGCGGAGGAGATCAAACAGCCCAAGCGCCGCGAAAACCTGATCGGGCACGCCGAAATGGCGCGCCTCAGCAAGCAGCTTGTGACGCTGGACCGGGACGTGCCGCTGGAGGTGCCGCTTGCCGACCTTCGGGTCGTCGAGCCCGAGGCGAAGACGCTCATCGGCTTCCTCAAGGCGATGGAGTTTTCCGGCCTCACCAACCGGGTGGCCACGGCGCTGGAGGCGGAGGCGGACGAAATCGAGCCCACGGCGGAGTTCGCCACGGGCGGCAAGCTGTCGCCCGTGATGGAGAGGGAGGAAGCGCCCGCCGCCGCGCCCGGCGAGGGGCCGCGGCCCGGCGCCATCCGCCATGAGGCGGCGGTGCGCAAGGCCCTGGATCTCTCCGTGTACGAAACGGTGACCACGGCGGAGCACTTGCGCGAGTGGGTGGCGCGGGCGATGGAGGCGGGCGTCGTCGCCGTGGACACGGAAACGGACTCCCTCGACGCCTGTTCGGCGACCCTGTGCGGCGTGTCGCTGGCGGTGGCGCCGGAGGAGGCCTGCTACATTCCGCTCAATCATGGCTGTGCGGACGAATTCGCCTTCGAGGAGGCGCCGCAGCAGATCCCCACCGCCGAGGCGCTCAAGATCCTGAAACCCATGCTGGAGGCGCCCTCGGTGCTCAAGGTGGGGCAGAACCTGAAATATGACTGCGTGGTGCTGGCGCGCCACGGTATCCGCATTCATCCGCTGGACGACACGCTGCTGATCTCCTACGCGCTGGATGCGGGGCTGCACGGCCACGGCATGGACGAACTGTCCATGCTGCATCTGAAGCACCGGCCCATCCCCTTCTCCGAGGTGGCGGGCAAGGGCAGGAACCTGAAGACGTTCGACAAGATTGCCATCACCGAGGCCGCGCGCTATGCGGCGGAGGACGCCGACGTCACCCTGCGCCTGCACGCGCTGCTCAAGCCCCGGCTGGCGGCGGAGCGCATGACCACGGTCTACGAGACGCTGGAACGGCCGCTGGTGTCCGTATTGGCGGCGATGGAGGGCGCGGGCGTGAAGGTGGACCGCCAGGCGCTCTCCCGGCTGTCGGGCGAGTTCGCGCAGCGCATGGGCGCGCTGGAGGCGGAAGCCCACGAACTGGCGGGGGAGAGCTTCAATATCGGCTCGCCCCGGCAACTGGGCGAAATCCTGTTCGACAAGATGTCCATCCCCTCGCCCAAGAAGACGCGCACGGGCGCCCATGCGACGGGGGCGGACATTCTGGAACAGCTTGCGGCGGAGGGCCATGAACTGCCCCGCGTGGTGCTGCAATGGCGCATGTTCTCCAAGCTGAGGAGCACCTATACGGAGGCCCTGCCCGGCTTCATCAACCGGGAGACGGGGCGCATCCACACCTCCTATTCGCTGGCGGCGACCTCCACGGGGCGGCTTTCCTCCAGCGACCCCAATCTGCAGAACATCCCCATACGGACGGAGGAGGGGCGCAAGATCCGGGACGCCTTCGTGGCCGAGCCGGGCAACCGGCTGATCAGCGCCGACTACAGCCAGATCGAGCTGCGCGTGCTGGCGCACATGGCGGGCATCGACAGCCTGAAGGCGGCGTTCGAGAAGGGGGAAGACATCCACGCCAGGACGGCGAGCGAGATGTTCGGCGTGCCCATCGAGAAGATGGACCCGGTGACCCGGCGCAAGGCCAAGACCATCAATTTCGGCATCATCTACGGCATTTCGCCCTTCGGGCTGGCGGCCAATCTGGGCATCTCGCGCCATGAGGCGAAGGACTATATCGACGCCTATTTCGAGCGCTTCCCGGGCATCCGCGAATATATGGAGCGCACGAAGGAGTTCTGCCGCGAGCACGGCTATGTGGAAACCGTCTTCGGGCGGCGCATCCATATCCCCAAGATCAAGTCCAAGAACCCGCCGGAGCGGAATTTCATGGAGCGGGCGGCCATCAACGCCCCCATTCAGGGCACGGCGGCCGACGTCATCCGCCGGGCGATGATCCGCATACCGCCCGCGCTGGACAAAGCGAAGCTGAAGGCGCGCATGCTGCTGCAGGTGCATGACGAGCTGATTTTCGAAATGCCTGACGGCGAAGCGGAAAAGACGGCGGCGGTGGTGCGCGAGGTGATGGAGCGGGCATGCGAACCGGCGCGCCATTTCTCGGTGCCGCTTCAGGTGGAGGCCACCATCGGCGACAGCTGGGGCCAGGTGCATTAGGCTGGACCGCCTGTTCACACAAAGGCACGAAGGGGGTCACGAAGGACACCAAGCATGCTCTTCGTGATCTTCGTGTCTCCTTTGTGTCTTCGTGTGAACCCATACCGGAGAAAATTCATGAAACTCTACCGCGTCATCGTGCCGGTCGCCGATATCGAAAAGGCGGCGGCGTTTTACGGGCAAATCCTCGACATGCCGGGGGAGCGGGTGTCGCCAGGCCGCCATTACTTCGACTGCGGCGGCACGGTGCTCGCCTGTTACGATCCGGTTGCGGACGGCGACGGCGGCGAGGCGCGGCCGCTGCCGGACCATATTTATCTCTCTACAGACGATATCGAAGGCGCATTCGAAGCCTGCCGGGAGGCGGGCGCCATATTTCCCGAGACGGAAGTTCAGGGTGCCGGGCATTTGGGCCGCATCGAAACCCGCCCCTGGGGCGAGCGCTGTTTCTATGCTGAGGACCCGTTCGGCAACCCCCTGTGTTTCGTGGACTCGGGCACGGTGTTTACCGGATCGTGAGCGCACGGCCCGGCGGGTCTTCGGACCGGCTGCAAGGGAACCGGCCGCGCGGTGTAACGTTAAGGAAATGAAGCAAGGCCTTTCGCGCATTCATAACAGGAGAGACCGCATGACCTACTATATCAGCCGCATCCTGCCGGATGCCGGCTTCGGCGACACCGTCAGCCGGGTGACCCGCGCCCTGGGCGACGAAGGGTTCGGCGTGCTCACCGAGATCGATGTGCAGGCGACGCTGAAGAAAAAGCTGGACGTGGATTTCCGCCCATACCGCATTCTGGGCGCCTGCAATCCGCAAATGGCCCGCCGGGCGCTGGAGAGCGAGGACAAGATCGGCACCATGCTGCCCTGCAATGTCATCGTTCAGCAGGCGGATGGGGGCGTGGAGATCGCCGCCGTCGACCCGGTGGCCTCCATGAGCGCGGTGGGCAATCCGGCGCTGGAGGAGATCGCCGGTCAGGTGCGCGAGGCCCTGAAACGCGTTGTCGAGGCGGTGTAGTTGCCGCTTATACCAGGCTGCATTCAATCGATCCGGGCGCCGGACGCCGGGGACAAAGAGGGAACCGCGAACGCCCTTAACCGCCTTCCCTCTGCGCGCACCTGAAGGGGCGTCCGCCCGGCGAGCGCGCCGAAGGTCCGGTTCATGTGGCTCTGGTCGCAGAAGCCCGATGCAGCGGCAATATCCGCAAGCGGAAGACCAGTATCGCGCAGCAGCGCGGCGGCGCGCTGGGTGCGCTTGCGCCGGATCGTGTCGCGAAGCCCCTCCCCGGTGAAGTTCCGGTAGGCCCTGGCCAGCCAGGCCGGATGCAGATCGAACCGCCGGGCGAGCGCGTTCGTGGAAGGCGGCTCATCCTCGTCCAGTACACGGAGGACCCCGTCCAGCCATTCCGGCCGCCGGGGCTGGGCCTGCGCCAGAGCGAATTCGAGAAATCGGGCGGTGGCCTGCGCCGCGGCGCTTTCGGACGTGCGCGGGCGGGTCCAGACCGCGGCCAGACTGCGGGCGGCGATGCCGGCGCGCCCGCCCAGCCAGAAGCGGGGCCGGTCCAGGGACAGGCCGCTTCCCGCGCCACGCAGCCAGTGCGGATCGAATTCGATGGAAAGGGTTTCCAGCCCCTCGCCGCCGATCCGGTCCGCATGCGGAGAATTCGCGGGATGCAGGAGCGCGGCAGGCCCGGTAATCCGGGCTTCATGGCCCTCGTAAACTTCCGTATAGCCGCCCAGCACATGCAGCGTGAGCATGGGCCAGTCATGCCGGTGCTCTTCGATGGGCTGGCTTGCCGGGTGCACCACGCGGACCGCCGCCGCGCCGGAGAACGTCTTCACCCCCAGTTCGAGCCCGTGAAACTGACTTTCCTGCCGTGTCTTAACCACCGGCCACCTTCGAAACGTCCAATACGCTGGGGGCCCGCTCAGCCTATGAGAGTCCGCCGGATGTGTAAACATAAGCGGCGAGGTGATCCGTGAGAGTCCTTTTTCTGCTGACGGCGGTCCTGGTCCTGGGGGCGTGCAGGGAATCCGCATCGACCGGGCCGCAGGAGCCGGTCAGTCCCCTGAGGGAGGGGCTGGCCGCCTATCGCGCCAACAAGATCGCCGAGGCCGAGGGCATCTTCAGGGAGCTGGCGGCGGACCCGGAAGCACCGGAGGCGGAACGCGCCGAGGCGGCCCGGGAACTGGCCCGCATTGCCTGGCTGATCGACGGGGAAGCCGGGAAGGCACTGCGCCGCCTCGAAGAAGCCCGCAAGTTCGGCGGGGACCGGTGCGAGACGGACCGGCTGGCGGCGCGTATTTTGCGCGAGTCGGGCGCACAGCGGGAAGTGATCGACGGCGCCGGGGCGTGGCTGCGCGCCTGCGAAAAATATCAAGCGCAGGACGAACTCCGGCTGCAGGTGATCGAAGCGCGGCTGGACCTCGCGGCGGCGGCAGAGGATCCGGCCGTTCATCTGCGCGCGGCGGAACGGCATCTGGCCGAACTGTCGGAGGACGGCGCGGGCAGCCTTGCCGGGGCCCGGGCGCGCCTTGAAACCGGCGTGCTGACGGGGAGCGCCGGAAGCGCAATGCAGGCCTGGCGCGACTATTTCTGGCTGGTGCGCAAGACCATGCCCCAGGCGCTGGCGCGGTATGAGGGTTCGCAAATTTTTGCGAAGGCGCTGAAGGCGGACGCCGGGGATCAGGCCCGTCTGGCGCTCACCGACCTGCTCATGCGAGCGGGATTCGCCCAGACCGCCGAACGCTATTCAGAACGCACCGGCCTTGCGGAGCGCGCCGCCGGGCGCTCTGAATGGAAACGGATTGCGGCATATTTCAGTCAGCGGAAGAAACTGCGCGCCGCCGCCCTGCGCGTGAACCGCGCCCTCGCCCGCAAGCAGGAGGTGGGCGACGAGCTTGAAGAGACGGCGAAGGCCGTCACCATCGCGCTCATGCAGGCGGCGAACGGATCGGGCGATCCGCGGCGGGTTCTCTATGAGAATTACGGCCTGTTCGGAACGACCGGCGAGACCGGCGGCTATCCCAGCCTTCATATCGGCCATGTGGTGGAAGACCGGCAACATCAGGTGAGCCAGTACGGGCATGAGGGCACGGTGCGCCTCATCGTGCTCGACAACATGCTGGCGAACGGCTTTCAGAGCTGGCTGTGGGACGGCTGGGCGTCCACGGGCGGCTGGGCGACGACCGGCGACTGGGCGGGGGAGGAAGGCGGCATCGTTCAGGTGCGCCCGCCCTATACCAGGGCGCCGTTCCGCGCCTGGGGGCTGCTGCATGACGAGGCGGCCCGCCGCGACTTCATCGCCGGACACGCCGAACATGCGGCGGAAGATCTGGCCGCGCTGCGCGGCAGGCGGGTTGCGCATCTGCCCGGAGTCAACGACCGGCTGCGGCTTCAGGCCATCGACCGGATCGCCGCCGCGGTGCGCGCGCGCAGCGGCGGAGACGGCGAATTCCGCCGCGCTTTCCTGCGCGAATCCTACCGCGCGATCCGTCAGCACAGCATCTATGCGCATGAAGGCCGGCACGTCATCGACAAGACGCTGCCGGGTGGAGATGACAGGTTCGACTCCCGGGAACTCGAATATCGCGCCAAGCTTTCTGAACTGGCGCTGAGCGACTATCCGCGGCTGGCGCTGATCGCCATCAACGCCGCCAACACCGGCGACGACAGCAATCACGGCCACGCCAATGCGAAGGTGCTCGCTCTGTACAGGAAATGGATCCGGGACCATCCGGAGGCGGTGATCGGTTACGACTCCGGCGCTCCCGCGCTGGTCCAGATGGACAGGCTTACGGACAACCAGATCCGGGCGGTCGCCCGCAACGCCGATCCGCTGGCGGAGTAAAGGGGCGGCGCCGCCGGGTTCAGGCGGGTTCCTGATAGGGCGGCTGCGGATCGTATTCCACCGCCCGCTGCACGGCGCGGGCATGTTCCGGCGAGGCGATCTCGCCCAGGAGCCAAAGGGCCATGTCGATGCCCGCCGAAACGCCCGCGGCGGTGACCAGATTGCCGTCGCGCACATAGCGCACGCCCTCCAGCACTTCCGCCGCCTCGTTCCGCTTGCGCAGTTCCTCCGTGAACGCCCAGTGGGTGGTCACGCGCCTGCCCTGCGTTACGCCCGCAGCGGCAAGCACCAGCGCGCCCGTGCACACGCTCGTCACCCATATGCAGGTTTCCGCCGTATCCGCCACCCAATGGAGCAGGGCCCGGTCTTCAACCAGCTTGCGGGTGCCCGCGCCGCCGGGAATGAGGATCACGTCCCAGCCGTCCCGCGCATGCAGGCCGCAATGGGGCGAAACCTGCATCCCCTTCGCACAGATGACGGGCATTTCGTCCCGGGAGATGAGGCACACCTCGAATTCGGGCGCATCCGTCTTCGTCAGTGAGCGCACCTCGTTGGACATGGTGAAAATTTCGTAGGGGCCGGTGAAATCCAGTTCCTCGGCGCCGTCGAAAATCAGGATACCGACGGTCAGGGCCATACGCGTTCACCCTTCGTGGGAGTCGAGCTTCGAACGCAGCATTCTGGCAAGAATTTTCTTGTCATCCCGTGACCAGTCCGCAGTGGCGTCGCGAAACCGTTTCACCCGCACGTTCTGCTCCTGATAGAAACGGATGTCCGCGGCCGTGCGCAGGGCGTCGCGCACGCTCGCCTGAAGTTCGGTCATCTGTGCGGGCGAGAGCGTTTTGCCGCGCGCGGCGGCGATTACGTCCAGGAGGCGGTTCAGTTCCGCTGTCCAGTCGCCGAAATTGTTCTCGACCTGCAGATAGGATTCCGCATCGCCCACCATCCAGGTGCGGATCAGCTCCTTGTCCTGCGGCCTGAGATCACCATCCCGTTCCAGCGCGTTGATGATCTTCGCCATGTCGGCGCGGGTTTCCTCCTGCATCTTCTCGCGCAGGGAATGCTCCAGATTGGTGAGCGCATGGGAGAGCGCGTTAAGCTCGCCGGGCGCCGTGTCCCGCCCCACGGACTGCCGGTAGCTGCCCACCCGTTCCAGTTCCTTGTCGATGATGTCCGAAAGCAGATTGCCCTTGGCGGTCATGCTGTCCTTCCTCATTGGGCCCCGTCAGGCAGGACGAAATCCTGCCGCCATCCGTTGCGGCCCTCGGTGTCCTGGCGCTGAAAGCCGGTCTTGTCGTAGCCGCGCGCGGCGCAGTTCTCGTTGCCCTTGATCTCGAACATGACGTCGGCCGTGCACAGGGGATGGTCGCCGCCCCAGACGACACGCTCGCCGTTTTCCCGCTCCGTCTCCGCATAGGTGTAGAAAAAGCGGGAGTCCAGCCGGTCCTTCACCGGTTTGATGCACTGGCCCTCGGGCACCTTCCACCAGCCGCGCGAGGTCCAGCTCTTGCCTCTCGAAAATCCGACAGCGGCCCACAATTCGTATTCGGTCTTGTTGCACAGCCAGTAGCCGCTCTGGGTCTGGATCGCGGTGGCGCGTTCGAGCAGCTCGTCGATCATGTCGAAGGAGGGCCGCCCGTCCACCTTCATGCCCGCGCGCGACTGGAAGGCGCGGATGGAGAGCGCCGTGCGCCGCCCCATATAGCCGTCGATCTGCCCGGCATTGTAGCCCACGTCGAAAAGCAGCCGCTGCACGCCCGCGATCAGCGCCCGCTCCAGCGTGTAGGAGCGCAGTTCGCGGAACTCCATCGTCCAGTCCTTGGCATTGTCGCTCTTGTCCAGCCGGGCGAAATGGCGCACTTCGTAGCCGCGTTCCCTGCAGTCCTCGCGGCCGGTGACGTCGAACCGGTCCTTGCCCGTGCAGAACCGGATGCGCCCCTCCCAGGTGCGGATCTCGCCCCGGTGACCCTCGTGGCCCTCCGCATAGGTGAAGACCTGCTTGGTGCTCATGTCGTCCTTCATGACCACCCGGCATTCGCCCGGGCGCAGGGGAATCCAGCCCCGGCTGCGCCATTCCCGGTTCTCCACATAGGCGACGGCGGACAGGATGTAGAAGCTGGAGTGATTGCAGTATTTGAGTTCGGCGCGCGCCGGAGCGCCGAACGCCCCCGCGAGGCAAACGCCCAGAAGCCCGGCCGCGATGCGGCGAATCCAGCAGGAAGCCAACAGTGTCATGCGTGCCGCGGTCCCGATGCGTCCCAACCCGAAGGGTTAAGGTTTTAGAAAAGGCAGGGGGCATCTGTCCAGAGCGGACGCTCAGGCCGGCACGGCAATCGCAATGGAAATGATTACGAACAGACCGGCGAAAGGATCGCCGCGGAACGGTAATTGCCCAAAACACTGGGACCCTGCTCTGGCAGGGATGAGCGGCAAACCAAGGATCCAAAGGAACTTTCGATACGCTGCGGACAGATTTCCGATAGGGAATTGTCCTGCTCAGGCCGGGTGAATGAGCGTGCCCGCGCCGTCCTCGGTGAACAGTTCCAGCAGCATGGCGTGGGGCACGCGCCCGTCCATGATGACGGCGCCTTCCACCCCCGCCTCCACGGCGATGAGCGCGGTTTCCACCTTGGGGATCATGCCGCCGGAGATCACCCCCTCATTGATCAGCCGCCGGGCCTCGCGCGCGCTCAGCCGGTCGATGAGCTGTCCGGAGGCGTCCATGACGCCCGGCACGTCGGTGAGCAAAAGCATGCGCGTGGCGCCCACGGCCCCGGCGATGGCGCCCGCGGCCGTGTCGGCATTGACATTATAGGTGCGCCCGTCCGGCCCCTGACCGATGGGGGCGATGACGGGGATCAGTTCGGAATCCGTGATGATTTCGAGCACATGCGGGTTCACCCGCTCCGGCTCGCCGACGAAGCCCAGATCGAGCACCTTTTCGATATTGGAATCCGGATCTCGCTCGGTGCGATGGAGCTTGCGCGCCTGCAGGAGGCCGCCGTCCTTGCCCGACAGGCCCACGGCCTTGCCGCCCGCCCGGTTGATGTGGCTGACGATGCGTTTGTTGATGGAGCCCGCGAGCACCATTTCGACGATGTCCACGGTCGCCGCGTCGGTGACGCGCAGGCCGTGAATGAAGGAACTTTCGATCTTCAGCCGCTCGAGCATCTCGCCGATCTGCGGCCCGCCGCCATGCACCACGACCGGTTTCAGGCCCACCTGTTTCAACAGCACGATGTCCTGCGCGAAGGTGTCGGCAAGCTGGTCGTCGCCCATGGCGTGCCCGCCATATTTCACCACCAGCCGCGCCTGGTCGTAGCGCAGGATGTAGGGCAGCGCCTGGGTGAGGGTCCGGGCGGAGGCCAGCCATTTGCGCATGCGGCGAATTTTTTGTGCGTTGTCCTCGGCCATGACGAAAGAAGTGTGATTGGTTTTCGCCTTTTTGGCCCGGAAACGGCGCCCGCTGCAAGTTTATTGCAGGGAGACTGTCATGGTCGAGCGGCCGGCGCGGCGCGATCAGCCCGAAGCGCGGCGCATGCCCGCCTGAGGCAGGGAAGAAAGCGCAAGCTTTCCGGACACGGCTGCGCGCTCCCGGATGCCCGGGGCGCGCAGGAAATCCGCCACATCGGAGAGCACGGGCGCGCGCCAGCGGTAGAGCCGGTTCAGGGTCAGCACGATCTCGATATGGCCGAGGGCGGGATAAATGATCTTGCGCGCCACGCCGCCCAGTTCGATGAGCGTGCGGTGAAGCAGATGGGCCTGGCGGGGCGGCACGATGCCGTCCCGGCCGCCGTGCAGGAGCAGCATGGGCGGCGCCTCGCCATGAGCGAAATTGATCGGCTTGACCCGTTCCAGATCGGGCGTGCCTTCGAA
>JBKHIN010000285.1:0-4503 GCA_046538635.1 Alphaproteobacteria bacterium | reverse complement strand
TCACACCGGCTTCACCAGCACATGCCGTTTCTTGCCCGCCGACAGTTTCACCACACCGTCCGCCGTCAGATCATCTGCTGAGATGGTCTGGGCATCGCTCGCGATTTGCGCATCGTTCACCCGCGCGCCGCCGCCCTTGATGAGCCGGCGGGCCTCACCGCCCGAGCTTGCCAGTCCCGCCCGCTTGAACAGCTCGAAGGCGGCGACGCCGTCCGTAAGTTCCGCCTCCGGAATTTCCACCGTGGGCAGATTGGCACTCACCGTTCCGGACTCGAAGGCCGCCCGGGCAGCCTCCTGCGCCTTTTCCGCCGCCGCCCTTCCGTGAAGCATCGCCGTGGCTTCTGTCGCCAGCACCTTCTTCGCCTCGTTGATTTCCTGTCCTTCCAGCTTTTCCAGCCGTGCGATCTCGTCCAGCGGCAATTCCGTATACAGTTTCAGGAAGCGGCCCACATCGGCGTCCTCCGTATTGCGCCAGAACTGCCAGTAATCATATGGGGACAGAAGATCAGGGTTCAGCCACACGGCGCCCTCGGCGGTCTTGCCCATCTTGGCGCCGGAAGCCGTGGTGATCAGCGGCGAGGTAAGGCCGAACAGCGCCGCGCCGTCCGCCCGGCGGCCCAGCTCGACGCCGTTGAGAATATTGCCCCACTGGTCGCGTCCGCCCATCTGAAGGCGACAGCCGTAATTCCGGTTCAGCTCCAGGAAATCATAGGCCTGGAGGATCATGTAATTAAATTCGAGGAAGCTCAGATTCTGTTCGCGTTCAAGCCTCAGCCTGACGCTCTCGAAGGTCAGCATACGGTTGACCGAAAAATGCCGCCCGATGTCGCGCAGGAAGGGGATGTAGTGAAGCCCGTCCAGCCAGTCGGCGTTGTTCACCCACAGGGCGCCCGTTTCCCCGTCGCCAAAGTCCAGGAACTTTTCGAAGGCGATGCGTTGCCCCGCAATGTTGGCGGCGATCTGCTCTTCCGTCAGCAGTTTCCGGCTTTCGTCCTTGCCCGACGGGTCGCCCACCTTGGTGGTGCCGCCGCCCAGCAGCACGATCGGCCGGTGGCCCGCCTTCTGCAGCCGGCGAAGCAGCATGATCTGCATGAGGTTGCCCACATGCAGGCTGGGCGCCGTCGCATCGAAGCCGATGTACCCCGTGACCGTTCCTTCGAGAAGCAGCTTGTCGAGCCCTTCCGGATTAGAGCAATCGTCCAGATATTCCCGCTCCTTCAGCACCTTGAGGAAGTCGGAACGTGGTTCGAATTCGTTGCGTTTGGTCATCGGTTTCGTGCCCGGCAGCAGTTGGTGCGGTCAATCGGCGCTGATGGGATACGGTGAGGAAAAGCGTGCGGTCCGGCGCGCGCCCTCACGCCGCGTTCTGGTGCAGCCTCTTGTCCAGATAGGCCTCCACACACTCCACAAGCTGGTCGATATGGCGCTCGAAGAAATGGTTGGCGCCCTCGATCTTGTCGAAGTCGATGGTGATCCCCTTCTGGCTCTGCAGCCGCTCCGCCAGCCGTTCCACATCGGCCTGCGGCACCACCTGGTCGGCCGTTCCGTGGATGAGAATGCCGGAGGACGGGCAGGGAGCCAGAAACGAAAAATCATAGGTGTTGGCGGGCGGAGAGACGGAAATGAAACCGTTGATCTCCGGCCGGCGCATCAGAAGCTGCATGGAAATCCAGGCGCCGAAGGAAAATCCGGCGATCCAGAAATTCGTCGCATTGGGATTATAGGATTGCAGCCAGTCGAGCGCCGAAGCGGCGTCGGACAACTCGCCCATGCCGCCGTCGAATTCGCCCTGGCTGCGGCCCACGCCCCGGAAATTGAAACGCAGGGTGGAAAAGCCCCGCCTCTGGAACACGTAAAACAGTTCGTACACGACCTTGTTGTTCATGTTACCGCCATAGAGCGGATGGGGGTGCAGGATCAGCGCCGCGGGCGCGCCCGCGCGCTCCGAATGCTGGTACCGCCCTTCCAGGCGGCCGGCGGGTCCCGTGAAGATCACTTCTGGCATGACGGTACGTTCTCTCTGTTCTTCCCCGGGGAGCGGGCGCCGTTCCGCGCCGATACCCGATCAATCCACTCTGCCTTTTGTGCCCGGGCGGCATCAGGATTCGAGCCAATCAGGCGCTCGTCGCCGTCGAATACTTGACTGCTCCGCTTGGGCATTCTACATCACCTCTCGGGAGCCTGATGCACTTCCGCGCGCGGCAAGGCCCGCTCCGACCCGGAAAGACCGGACATGTTGCGGAGGGTTCATACCATATTTCGGGTCCGGCAGGGCAAGCGGACGTTGCCGGGGGAACGAGGACCCGATGCCGGCGGCGCCCGAAGCGCCCGAAGCGCCCGGCGCAAGGAGGACAAAAGTGAAGCTCAGCACGCGTGGCCGGTATGCCGTCATGGCGATGGCCGATCTGGCCCGGGCCGATCGCGGGCAGCCGGTGACCCTGGCTGAAATCGCCGAGCGGCAGGAAATTTCGCTCTCCTATCTGGAACAGCTTTTCGCCAAGCTCCGGCGGGGAGAGCTGGTGACGAGCATCCGTGGCCCCGGCGGCGGTTACCGCCTGGCCCGCGCGGCGGAGGACGTGCGCATTTCCGATATCATTCTGGCCGTGGATGAACCGATCAAGGCGACCCGCTGCGAGGCCGGCTCGCCGAAGGGGTGTACGGGGCAGGGACGCTGCCTGACCCATGACCTCTGGGAAGAGCTGGGCCGCCAGATTCACGTCTTCCTGAGTTCCGTCTCGCTTGCCGACGTCATCCACCGCCGGGTGCTGCGTGCGCCCGCGCCTCTCTCCGCGCCGGTTGCCGCGCCCCTGCAGGAGGCGGCTGCCGTTGAATAAGGCGAAGGGAGAGCGCGTTATGACAGCCCCGGCGACAGCCGTATATCTGGATTACAACGCCACCGCGCCGGTGCGCCCGGAGGTGGCGGCCGCCGTGGCCGAGGCGCTGCGCCGGGGCGGCAATCCCTCCTCGGTGCATGCAGCGGGGCGGAACGCACGCGCCGCCGTGGAAGCGGCGCGCGAACAGGTGGCTGCGCTGGTCAACGCCCCGCGGGACGGCGTCATCTTCACCGCCGGCGGCACCGAGGCCGCACACCTGGCGCTGCAGGGCGTGGCCCGGGCGAACGGTGTGACCGACCTCATCGTCTCGGCGGTGGAGCACGGCGCTGTCGGCGCGGCCGCGCATTACAGCGGTTTCAAGGTGCGGGAATTGCCGGTGGACCGCGAAGGCGTCGCCGATCTTGGCGCGCTGGAGCGGCACCTGGCCGGGATTACGCGCTCGGGCGGCAGGGCGCTGGTCGCGCTGATGCTGGCCAATAACGAGACCGGCGTAATTCAGCCCGTCACCGAGGCGGCGCGCCTGGTGCATGAAGCGGGCGGCCTTCTGTATACGGACGCCGTCCAGGGGCCGGGCAAGTATCCGGTGGACATGGCGGCGCTGGACGCGGACATGCTGTCTCTCTCGGCGCACAAGCTGGGCGGGCCGCAGGGTACGGGCGCGCTGATCATCCGTGAAGGCCTTGCCGTCGAGCCGCTGCTGCGCGGCGGCGGTCAGGAACTCAACCGCCGTGCGGGAACGGAGAACGTCCCGGGCATCGTGGGCTTCGGCGCCGCGGCCGCGCTGGCCGCCGCCGATAACGAAGCCGTGGCGCACATGCAAAATCTGAGGGACCGGCTGGAAGCGCGTATGGCCGAAGCCGTGCCGGAGGTGGCGTTCTTCGGCCGGGGCGCACCGCGCCTGCCCAATACCATTTGCGCGGCGGTGCCGGGAGTTTCCGCCGAAACGCTGGTCATGGCGCTCGATCTCGAAGGCGTCGCCGTCAGTTCGGGCGCCGCCTGTTCCAGCGGCAAGGTGACGCCGAGTCATGTGCTCGCGGCGATGGGCGTGGAAGAAACGCTCACGCGCGCGGCAATCCGGGTCAGCCTGGGCTGGGCCTCGCGCGAGGAGGACATCGAGCACTTCCTCCCCGCCTGGACCGCCCATATCGAGCGCGCCGGGAAGCGCACACGCGAAACCGAAAGTCTGGAGGCCTGACATGGCGCCGACAAACGACACGATCGACGAAGTCCGCAATCTGACGACGGACAAATACAAATACGGCTTCACGACCGACATCGAGTCGGAGAAGGCGCCCAAGGGCCTGTCCGAGGACACGGTGCGCTTCATCTCCGCCAAGAAGGGCGAGCCCGAATGGATGCTGGAATGGCGGCTCAAGGCGTTCCGGCGCTGGAAGAACCTGTCCGAGCCCCTGTGGGCGCGCGTGCAGTATCCGCCGCTCGACTATCAGAACGCCTATTATTACGCCGCGCCCAAGAGCAAGGACGACGGGCCCAAGAGCCTGGACGAGGTGGACCCGGAGCTTCTGCGCACCTATGAGAAGCTGGGCATTCCGCTTCAGGAACAGAAAATGCTGGCGGGCGTGGCCGTGGACGCCGTCTTCGACAGCGTCTCGGTGGTGACCACCTTCAAGGAAAAGCTGAAGGAGGCGGGCGTCATCTTCTGTCCGAT
>JBKHIN010000284.1:0-4528 GCA_046538635.1 Alphaproteobacteria bacterium | reverse complement strand
CCTGGGCAAGGCCTTCGACGAGGAAACCGTGCTGCGCGTCGGCCAAGTGCTGGAACAGGCGGCGGGTTTCACCGCGCGGCCGGAGCCGTGGTGGAGGGGGTAGTATGTGATTTGAGAGGGGCGATGACGGAATATGAATTTGATGAGGCCAAAAGCTTGAGGAATATCGATGATCGGGGCTTCGATTTCGACTTTGCGTCCCGAATATTTGAGGGACCGATAATTGAATTCGAAGACAATCGACGGGATTATGGAGAGGAGCGATTTATCGCTATCGGGCGCGTTGATGATATTTATTTGACGGTCGTATATACTTGGCGCGAGCATCGCCGCCGCATTATATCGGCGCGGAAAGCCAGCAGGAAGGAACGGGATGTCTACGATCAGGCGATCAATGAGTGACAGGCAGCGGGGCAAGGTAGATCGGGATAGGTTAAACAAGACCTCGGATGAAGAAATTGCGCGACAAATAGCCGAAGATCCCGATACCGCTCCGGAAGTCAGTGAGGATGATCTAAGGCGAGCGCGCCTCGTGCGGCCCCTTCAGCCAGCGGCGGAATGAGGAATCGCACCGATTACATCTAATAGGCACCGTCATGGCCACAAAACATCCGCATGAATTCGGCCACAGGGTAATCGAGGGCGCCACGGGGCCGTGGGAAATGGTCGTGGGGCTCGAGGTTCACGCGCAGGTTTCCTCGAACGCCAAGCTGTTTTCGGGCGCCTCCACCGAATTCGGTGCGCCGCCCAACAGCCAGGTCAGCCTGGTGGACGCGGCCATGCCCGGCATGCTGCCGGTCATCAACCGGTACTGCGTGGAGCAGGCCATCCGCACCGGCCTGGGGCTCAAGGCGGAGATCAACCATTATTCCGTCTTTGACCGGAAGAACTATTTCTATCCGGACCTGCCGCAGGGCTACCAGATTTCCCAGTACAAGCACCCGATCATCGGCGAGGGCGAGGTGCTCGTGGACCTCGACAGCGGTGAAACCATCACGGTGGGCATCGAACGGGTGCACATGGAACAGGACGCGGGCAAGAGCATTCACGACCTGCATCCCACGCTGTCCTATGTGGATTTGAACCGTTCGGGCGTGGCGCTGATGGAGATCGTGACACGGCCGGACATGCGCTCCTCGGAGGAGGCGGGCGCCTTCATCCGCAAGCTGAGGGCCATCCTGCGCTATCTGGGCACCTGCGACGGCAATATGGAGCAGGGCTCGCTGCGCGCCGACGTGAACGTCTCCGTGCGCCGCCCGGGGGAGGACTTCGGCACCCGGTGCGAGATCAAGAACGTCAATTCCATCCGCTTCGTGCAGCAGGCCATCGAATATGAGGCGCGCCGCCAGATCGACCTGATCGAGGAGGGCGGCACGGTGGATCAGGAAACCCGCCTGTTCGACGTCAAGGCGGGCGTGACCCGCACCATGCGCACCAAGGAGGAGGCGCACGACTACCGCTATTTTCCGGACCCGGACCTTCTGCCGCTGCAGATCGACGATGCGTGGATCGAGGACATCCGCAAGACGCTGCCCGAGCTGCCGGATGAAAAGAAACAGCGTTTCACGGAGGAATATGGGCTCTCCGCCTATGACGCGGGCGTGCTGGCCGCCGACCGGGAGCGGGCGGAGTTTTTCGAGGAGGCCGCCAACGGGCGCGATGCCAAGCTGGCCGCCAACTGGGTGACGGGTGAATTCTTCGCCGCCCTGAACAAGGCCGGCCTCGAGGTCGCCGATTCTCCCGTATCCGCGGCCCAATTGCGCGCACTCCTGGGCCTGATCGACGACGGCACGATTTCGGGGCGCATCGCCAAGCAGGTCTTCGAGATCATGTTCGAGACCGGCGGGGACCCGGAGAAGATCGTCGAGGAAAAGGGCCTCAAACAGGTCACCGACACCGGCGTCATCGAAAAGGCGGTGGACGAGGTGATCGCCGCCAACCCGGACAAGGTCGCCGAATATGCTGAAAAGCCCAAGGTGCTGGGCTGGTTCGTGGGCCAGGTGATGAAGGCCACCGGCGGCAAGGCCAATCCGCAGGCGGTGAACGAAATGCTGCGCCGGAAACTCGGCGGATAGACCCCTCCGTCCCGGCGCTCACGGTTCCGCCATAAAAACGTCATACTTATTCGCCGTTGTGTGATTTCGGCGCAGCGCCGCTGCGCCACGAAAATTCGAGAGGGAGGACAGCCATGAAACTGAAACTGGCCGCGGCCGCGCTGTGCGCCGCCGGAATCGCCATGCCCGCAGCTGCGGGCGACGCGGAAGACGCGAAGGCGACCGTCGCCAAGGCGCAAAAGGCCTACAATTCCTGCGACGTCGAGGCGATGCAGAGCCTGACCCACGAAAACTTCTTCGGTTTCAACATGGACGGCACCCTGAGTGAAGGGAACGACATGGCCGAGATGAAGGCGCAGTGCGAGGCGGGCGCCAAGTACAATTTCAAGCTGAGCGTTGACAAGGTTCATGCCGGTGACGGCTGGGCCGTGCTTGCCGGACAGAACACGGGCAGCATCACGCCCCCCGAGGGCGAAACCCAGCAGATCGACTCCCACTTCACCGTGGTCATGGTGAAAAACGGCGACAAGTGGCAGAGCCTGCATCTCCACGCCTCGCCGAACATCAAGTCGGAAGAATAAATTTGCCCGGCTGAGAACGTTTGAGAGGGCGGCGTCCCGGCGCCGCCCTTTTCGTGTGTGCACCCCGTTCCTTTCCCCCCTGCGACAGGATGATGTATCATTGACTTAGGGTGATGCGGACAGCCGGGCAGGAGGGGGAGCCGGTATGAGCAGGGACAATCTCGACGAAGCGGCCATGCAGCTTGTGGGCGCCGGCGCGGCGCAGGAAGCGGTGTTGCGCCACCAGGGGCGCAATGCCATCGACTGGGGGCCGCTCCGTGTCGGGCATATCGATACCGGCCTGTTCAAGGATTCCATCTTCGGCGCCTGGCAGGGTAATGACCACCCCGTGATCCTGCTGCGTGAGGGGCTCAACCTGATGCCCGGCGAGGAAAACGATCTCCCGCTCGATCCGTATCCAGATCATTACCGCGGCCTGCTGGACGACATTCCCGGTCACGGCACGCGCACCTGCGGCCTGATCGCCGCCGGCGCGCCGGGCCTGTTCCGGGGCGTGGCGCCCGGCGTGCCCGTCGTCCCCTATCGTGCGACCAACCGCGTGTTCATCGCCGATGACGACAATTCCTCGCGCGTCGGGCGGGCGATCAGGCATGCCGTTGCCCGGGGTTGCGAGGTTATTTCCATCAGTCTCGGCTACCCGCAACTGGGTTCGAAATTTTTCTTCCTCAATATCTTCCGCGACATTCTGGGCAAGCGCGACCGGACGCTGGGCGAAGCGGTGGATGAAGCTTACGAAAACGGCGTCATCGTCGTCGCGGCGGGCGGGCAGATCGTCAGCACCGTCGTTTATCCGGGGCGCTTTTCGCGCACGATCTGCGCAGGCGGAGTCGACGAGCGGGGAGTCGTCTACCGGCAGGCGAAATACGAGCAGTTCCAGGAGCGGGTGAACGTCTGGGCGCCGGCCGATGACGTTTCCGTGCCCGACGTTCCCGAAGCGCCCGGCCGCACGAAGAAGGGAGAGGGCACCTCCTACGCCACCGCCGTCGTGGCGGGCGCGGCTGCGCTCTGGCTGACGCGTCACCGGGACAAAATCGAACAGCTTTACGGGCGCGGGCCCCGGCGGGTGGAGGCATTCCGCCGCCTGCTGTCGCAGACATGCGACCCCATGCGCGGCGATGATTACCGGCCGGAGGGACCGACCGGCATTCTGAACATTCGCAGATTGGTGAACATGGAAGACGCGATGGGCCACCCGCTGGAGTTTCCTGATCCGGATAGTCTGAATACGGATCTACCCGTTGCCGCAGGCGAATACATCTAACCGTTCAGGACATCCGTTCGCAGGCGGACGAAAAGGTCCCGTGACGCCTGCCGGTTGTCCCCTAATTTTCCGCTAACCCTATGAAATTGCTGGAAAAATCCCGGGTTGCCGATTAACCCCGTATTAGCGGGCCATTGCAAAGGTCACCTCATGCAAGCCAGGGCGGAGCCCCGCAAAAGCCGGGTCATCCCTGATTCGCCCCGGTTTGCAAGTGGCAGGACCTTCGGGGAGTTTGGGCAATGGCTGGTCAGCAGTCTGAGAAAGAGCTTCGATCGATTGCACGCGAAAGCGGTTCCGGCGACGCTCTTTACAAGCTGGGGCTACTTTATTCAACCGGTCAGGGCGTTCCACTGGATCACGTCGCGGCCCATAAATGGTTCAACCTGGCCGCGATGGCGGGCAATCCGACGGCCAGGGAGTGGCGCAAGGAGATTGCGGGAGAAATGACCCCCGACGAGATTGCTGAGGCGCAACGGCAGGCGAGGGAGTGGCTATCCGCACGCTGATCGACTGAGCCGCGCTGAAGTGGCGGGGCCGAAGCTGCGGCCCTGCTGTCCGTTCCCGGAGCAGTGTGCACCTTGGTGGCGCAGGCGCCAATGGAACACTGGCCGCCGAAGCCGCATCCCTTACGC
>JBKHIN010000283.1:0-4539 GCA_046538635.1 Alphaproteobacteria bacterium | reverse complement strand
GGGGAAACTCAGCAACGGCGGCGAGGGGATCACGCTGATCGACCCGTTCGAGCGCGGGAAGATCCTCCTGGCCGATGTGCGCATCCTCGTCATCGACGAGGCCGATCGGATGCTCGACATGGGCTTCATCCCGGATGTCGAGCGGATCGTATCGCTACTGCCCACGATCCGGCAGACGCTCTTCTTCTCGGCCACCATGCCGCCCGAGATCCAGCGCCTGACCGAAATGTTCCTGCATAACCCGGAACGGGTCGAAGCGGCGCCCCAGTCCACGGCGGCCGCGACGGTGAAGCAGGCCAAGGTGTTCGTCGCCAAGGAAGACAAGCGCAAGGCCCTGCGCCGGCTGATCCGGGACAATGATGTCAAGAACGCCATCATTTTCTGCAACCGCAAGCGCGATGTCAGCATCCTCTACCGTTCCCTGATCAAGCACGACTTCAGCGCCGCCGCCATTCACGGCGATCTCGACCAGCATGTGCGCATGAAGGTGCTGGAGGGCTTCCGCAAGGGCGAAATCCGGTTGCTGGTGGCGAGCGACGTCGCCGCGCGCGGCCTCGATATTCCCGACGTCAGCCACATCTTCAATTTCGACGTGCCCATCAATGCCGAGGACTATATCCACCGCATCGGCCGCACCGGCCGGGCCGGCAAGGAGGGGCATTCGTTCACCATCGCCACCCGTCAGGAAAAGCGCTTCGTGGACGCCATCGAAAAACTCCTTGACGAAACCATTCCCGAAATCGAGTTGCCGGGGATGGCCGGGGCCCCGGCGGACAAGGCGGACAAGGCGGACAAGGCGGACGCCGAAGCCGCCGACACCAGCAAAAAGCGGCGGGGCGGCCGCGGACGGCGCAAGGAAGGCGCCGAGGCCGGCGAGTCCCGGGAACGCTCCGGAAAGAAAGGCGAAGGCCGCAAGCCGCGGCGCAAGGAGGAAAAGGAAGAGCCGGTGGTCGGTCTTGGCGACCATGTGCCGGCGTTCCTGCTGCGCCCGGTCCGCGTGTCGAAACAGAATTCCGGCAGCGGCGACTCGAACGGCAACAGCGGCAAGGACGGCAGCGGCCGCTCGAAGCTCGAAATGGTATCCTGAACCGTTCCCGAAGCGCGTTCCGGTTGCGAAATCCGTAACGTAAATTAGACTGGCCGGGCCCGGGCCGCGAGGGCGCATGCCGCCGGCGGCCGCCTCTCAGGCTCCGTGGAAACGGAGCGCGGAAAGCAGCCATGAGCGCCAGCATCCATTTCGCCGCCGACTATGCGGACGCCCGCCGGACCTTTCTCGGGGCAGCCGCGCGCGCCGGGCTGGAGCCGCACTCTCTGCGAAACGAAAACGGCCGGTCGCCCGGCGGCGACGCTCTTTATACGGACGTCGTCGAGCTGGGACGGCGGGATGCCCCTTCCCTTTTGATCCTGAATTCCGCCACGCACGGCGTCGAAGGCTTCTGCGGCTCCGGCTGCCAGACCGGTTTCCTCGATCGACTGGATGACTTTCCGCTCTCCGAAAACGTCCGGGTCCTGATCCTGCACGCCCTCAATCCGCACGGCTTCGCCTGGCTGCGGCGGGTCACCGAGGAGAATGTGGATCTGAACCGGAACTTCGTGGACCACGCCGCGCCCTATCCGCCCAATCCGGATTATGAGGAACTCGCGCACGCCATTTCACCGCGCCACGTCGGAGAGGCCGACCTCAGGCAGGCGAACGCCACGCTGCGTGAGTGGCGGCAGGCAAACGGCGCGCGCGCTTTGCAGGAAGTCATCACCCGCGGCCAGTACACCCACCCCGAGGGCATTTATTTCGGCGGCCACACCCCCACCTGGTCGAACCGCACCCTGCATGAGGTGATGAGCGAATTCGCGCGCAGCGCGGAGCGCGTCGCGCTGGTGGATTTCCACACCGGCCTCGGCCCTCATGGTTACGGGGAACTAATCTGCGAGAAGGCGGAGAATCATCCGGCCTATATGCGGGCGCGGCGCTGGTGGGGCGAAAGCGTCGCCTCCACCGTATCCGGACAATCCGTATCGGCCCAGCTTGTGGGTACGCTCGATGGCGGCATCGCGGACATGCTGCCGGACCGGGAAGTCACCGCGGTCGCGCTCGAATTCGGCACCTCTCCGTCCAACGAGGTATTCCGCGCCCTGCGCCTCGACAACTGGCTTCACATGCACGGCGATCCGGAAGGGCCGGAGGCGGCGAACATCAAGAAGGAAATCCGCCGCGTGTTCTATCCGGACACGGATGTCTGGAAGGATATGGTCTGGGCCCGCGCCCGCGAGGTGATCCGGCAGGCGCTGGAAGGGCTGGCGGAAGATTGAAGCCCGGCTCCCGTGCGCTCATTCATAGCGGTTTTCATTGATGAAATAGGCGTCGGCGGCGGGAAGCACCTCATATCCATAAGGCACGTAGAGAGTCACCTCCGCCAGGCCGGAGCGGACCCATTTCACCTGACGGTCGATCCCCGCCAGACGGATCCGGTAGTCTTCACCGAGTGCGGCGGTAACACGCTTGACGTCTTCAACGACCAGACGGATGATTTCGTCGCGATACTGACCTGGGTTGAGGATGCTGACCTCGACCTCATCTTCCGCCCTCAGCTCCGTGCGGCCCACGACCTGTGCGTTCTCGACGAATGACGCGAGCTTGGCAATCAGCTTTCCGGGATCGGAAGACTGGTTGAGAGGAGCGGAAACACGGATTGTCGCCCGGCTGGTATCCGGGCGTTGCTCATTCTCAACAAGATCGATCTTGTAATTGTCGTCAGTCAGCGGGCGAACGAAACGTTCGTCCACGATCACCCCGATCTCGATTCCGCCCGCTTGCCTTGCGGATTTTAACAGCTTGCGGAGCGTTTTGAAAATCTCGTCGTGCCGCTGATTTTTCAGCCTCGAATCATTGACGACCGTTACCGGAAGCAGCAGATAATCCCCATTGCGCTTCAGCACGACCCCGGGCATTTCCTCGATAACGACCCGCGAACCCGTGACGATGATCGCATCCTCAACCTCCGCCCACGCACTGTGAGCTAGCAGACTGCAAATCAGAACAGAGAACAACGCCCTCATTTTCCCCTCCCGTGTCGGTGCTCCCGGCAGGCTTAATCGCTCTCCGGCGTTGCACCGCCATTTTTGATGTAAGCGTAAAGCGCCTTCAGCTCGGCATCCGAAAAGACACCGCCGAAACCGGGCATCAGGCCCCTGCCCTGACGCACCTGCTTCCGGAACGCCGCTTCGTTTCCCGCAAAGGCGCGAAGGTCCGTCATGCCCGGCTGGGCCTCGAGGCCCGGTCCGTGACAGACGGCGCAATGGGTTTCATAAAGCGCGGCCCCCTCAGAAAGATCCGGGGCCGGCGTTTCCGCCGCCGCGGCATTGCAGGCGGCAATCAGCGCGGCCAGAACAAAACCCATGACGCCCCCTCTCACGCCGTTACGTCAACGCAGATCTTGCCGAAATGTTTGCCCGCCTCCATGAGCCGGAAGGCCTCCGGAAGTTCCTCCAGCGGCAAGATGCGGTCCACCACCGGGCGGATGCGGTGCACGTCAAGGGCCCGGCACATGGCTTCGAAATCGTCCCGGCTGCCCACGGAAATGCCGCGCATCACGGCGCAGGTGGCGATCATGGCGCCGATCTGCAGGCTTTGCTTCGGGCCCGAAAGCACGCCGATAATGCCGATCTGGCCGCCCGGCCGGATGGATTTCAGCGCCTCCTTGGTGGTTTCCGCGCCGCCTACCTCGACCACGTGATCGACGCCTTCGCCTCCGGCCGCCTCGCGCACCTTCTTCGACCATTCCGGATACTGGCGGTAGTTGATCGTATGATCCGCCCCCAGGGAACGCGCCCTCTCCAGCTTCTCATCCGAAGACGAGGTGATGATGACCTCCGCCCCGGCGGCCTTGGCGAATTGCAGGGCGAAGATGGAAACGCCGCCCGTGCCTTCCACCAGCACGCGCTCGCCCGGCGCCAGCTTGCCCTCGACGATCAGCGTACGCCATGCCGTCAGCGCCGCGCAGGGCAGGCTCGCCGCCTCCGCGTCGCTCAAGTGTTCCGGCACTTTCGAGACGGCCTCCGCGCTCATGCTCATGAAGGCCTGTGCACAGCCGGGCAGCGGCCCGCCCCGCGCATTCAGGCGGCGTTCCACCCTGGGCGGTCCGGCAATCCAGTCGGGAAAGAAAGACGGGCAGACGCGATCGCCGGGCTTGACGCGCGAGACGCCCTCGCCCACCGCCTCGATCACGCCGCAGCCATCAGAAAGCGGCACCAGCGGCAGCGGAAAATTGCCGCCATAGAGATTTTGCGCGATCAGCAGGTCCCGGAAATTGAGCGACGCGGCGGCCATGCGCACCAGCACCTGGCCCGGTTCGGGCGGTTGGGGATCGGGCAATTCGATGGTACGCAGATTGTCCAGCCCGTACTCGCCCTGAATGGCCATGCCCCGCATGCACACCTCCTTCTCGCGCCTGGCAACGGGCGAACTATCGGCGGGCGCGGCGGCGGCGTCAATCCGCGGAGGCGGGCGCCGGCCGCGCGGACGGCGCCCCGGCAGCCTCCATC
>JBKHIN010000282.1:0-4540 GCA_046538635.1 Alphaproteobacteria bacterium | reverse complement strand
CTGCCCGGGTTCACACGAAGGCACGAAGGACGCACAAAGGGCACAAACGCCCCGGTTCATCACGCGGTGTTTTCCGGCTTTCGGGAACCCTTTGTGAACTCCGTGGGTTCTTCGTGTCTTCGTGTGAACCGCGCCCGGCTACGATTTTCGCTTACAGGAATCCCGGGCCGCCGGCGCGGCGCTCGATCTCGTCCATGGCCTCGTCGGACAGGCCGAAATGGTGGCCGATCTCGTGCACCAGAACATGCGTGACTACATGCCGGACACTGTCGCCGCCCTCGAAGGCAACGCGCAGAATGGGCATGCGATAGAGGAAGACCATGTCCGGCAGCTTGCCGGTCACCATCATGGCGCCCTCATTGCCCAGCCCCATGCCGTGATAGAGGCCAAGGAGGCCGTAAGCGTCGGGAATGTTCATGGAGCGGAGCGTGTCCTCGTCCGCGAAATCGGCCACCTGGATCACCAGCCCCTGGCACTGGGCGCGGAAATGTCCGGGCAGGCGGCGGAAAGTCTCGCGCACCATGCGGTCGAATTCGTCGAGGGTGGGGATCGGGTTGACGTAAGCGTCGGTCATCCGGCAGTGGGGCCTCTGGTCAACGGTTCCGGGACAGGTACGTTATCCTCCGGACGGCGGGTCCGTCTGCAGGATATCGGCACGGCCCCGGCCGCCTGCAAGCGCGGGCGGGCAGGAATTCAGGATTCGGGAAAAGGAGGACCGGCATGGTCGAAAAGCTGACACAGGCCGAGCGCGACGAACATCTTTCCGGACTGTCCGGATGGCAGCCCGCGCCGGACCGCGACGCCATCCAGAAAACCTTCAAATTCAGGGATTTCGCGCAAGCCTTCGGCTTCATGACGCACGCCGCGCTGGTGGCGGAGAAAATGGACCACCATCCCGAGTGGTTCAATGTCTACAACAAGGTCGAGGTCACGCTGACCACCCATGACGTGGACGGCCTGTCCATGCGGGATATCGAACTGGCGCGGGCGATGAACGCGGCGGCCGGTTAGCGTACGCTTGCCCGGCGCCTCATCCGGCCCTCACGGCGCAAATACCTGAAGGTGAATCGTGCGCACCAGCCCGGCGATCAGCGAGAGTTCCACCAGCACCGTCCAGGGCACGCGCCAGCCCAGATACCAGGCGGGCAATTCGTCCTTCAGCCGCCGGTCCGACATCAGGAGTATCCAGAACGCCGCAATCATCATGATCAGTTGCGCGGCGTGGCGCCAGTTGTCGAGCAGATTGGGCGCGAACTGGTCGAACCAGCCGGCATAGGAATACATCCAGTCGGAGGCCAGCACCATGGCCAGCCAGGCCACCGCCGGGGGCACGATGGACACGAGCAGATGGGAGAACCGGGGGCCGCCCGCCGCGCCCGCGGCGATGCCCCAGCGCACGCCGCCCATGAAGGACAGGATCACCACCGAAAAGCCCAGCATGGTCTCAACGGAAGTGCGCGCCAGCGAGCCCGCATCGAATGTGTCGACCGGATACCAGCACAGGAACGCCGTGACGACGAACGGCAATGCCCCGGCATAGGCGAACGCCGCTGCCGCCTGCGGTATCGGACGGCTGAAATCGCCGTTGGAATTTTCTGACTCCGCCATGCTCGACCCTCCTGACTGACAACACCCGATTGAAAGAGACTTGGGGGGCGGGGCCAGAATACGGGAATTCAAGGTTAATTGCAGTGCGGACTTCGGTTTCGAAAACTCGAAAAGCGCCTCACCTCGGCGCCATGCGGATGGCGCCGTCGAGGCGGATGCACTCGCCGTTGAGCATGCCGTTCTCGCAGATATGGCGGGCGAGCAGGCCGTATTCCACCGGATCGCCCAGGCGAGGCGGAAACGGAATTTGCTTGCCGAGCGCTTCCTTGACGTGATCGGGCGCGCCGGCCAGCAGCGGCGTGTCGAACAGGCCCGGCATGATCGTGCACACGCGGATGCCTTCACGCGAGAGATCCCGGGCGATAGGCAGGGTCATGCCCACGATACCGCCCTTCGACGCCGAATAGGCCGCCTGGCCGATCTGCCCGTCCGTGGCGGCGATGGAGGCCGTGTTGACCACCACCCCGCGCTCGCCGTCCTTCGTGACGGGATCGAGGGTGAGCATGCCCGCCGCCGATTTGGCGATGCAAATGAAGGTGCCGATGAGGTTGACGTTGACCACCCGGGCGAAGCGGTCGATGGGGTGGGACTGGATTTCGCCCGTTTCCTTCTTGCGGCCCGCGGTCTTCACCGCGTCGCCGACGCCCGCGCAATTGACCAGTACGCGCTCCTGGCCCAAGGCGGCGCGGGATTTCTCGAACCCCGCCTCGACGCTCGCCTCGTCGGCCACATTCACCTTGCAGAAGACGCCGTTCAGTTCGGAGGCCAGCGCCTCGCCCTTTTCCTCGTTGATATCGAACAGGGCCACTTTCACGCCCGCGCCCGCCAGTTCGCGCGCGGTCGCCGCGCCCAGTCCCGAAGCGCCGCCCGTGATCACCGCCGTGACCGAATTATCGAGTTTCATGGCCCGTCTCCTGCATACTGGATCGAATTCGAAAAGCGGCCATATGTAGCCCATGAACGACAAGGGTAAAAGGCCGGGGGAAAACGGCGAAACGCCGGAGGAACCTCCGGTTTCCGGACTGGAGGACCCGGAGCTTCTGCTGCCGGCCACCATCGAGCGCAACGAGCGGCTGGTGCGCGACAAGTTCTGGCCCAAGCTGCGCCGGGTGATCGCGGCCGTCCCCTTCGTGGACGAGCTGCTGGCCGCCTATTTCTGCGCAACCGATCCGCAAACCCCGAACCGGGTTCGCGGCGTGCTGCTGGCCGCGCTGGTCTATTTCATCGTGCCCATGGACATGATCCCCGACATCATTCTGAGCCTGGGCTTCACCGACGACGCCACGGTGCTGACCGCGGCGCTCGCCCTCGTCGGCTCGCACATCACCGACACGCACCGCAAACAGGCGGCCGACGCTCTGGGTAAGGAATTTCCGGAGCGGAGTGGAAAAGAAAACGGCGGGCAGTGAGCAAGCCCGCCCGCCGGAGTCAGGGGATCACAGCACGGTCAGCATTTCCGCGACCAGGGGATGACGGACGATGTCGCCATCGCCCATGCGCACCACGGAAACCGGCTCGAGCCGTTCCAGCCGGTCGGCGATGGGCCCGAGGCCGGACATGCCGTCGAGCAGGTCCGTCTGGTCCGGGTCGCCGGTGAGCACCATGGTGGAGTGCCAGCCCAGCCGGGTGAGCAGCATCTTGAGCTGGCCGTAGGTACAGTTCTGCGCCTCGTCGATCACCACGAAAGCATTGTTCAGCGTACGCCCGCGCATATAGGCCACCGGCGCGATCTCGATGGAACCGTCCGACAGCAGATGTTTCAGCCGCTTGGGGCCCAGCCGGTCGTTGAGCGCGTCATAGAGCGGGCGCAGATAGGGCGCGAGTTTTTCTTCCAGATCGCCGGGCAGAAAGCCGAGGCTTTCCCCCGCCTCCACGGCCGGACGCGACAGGATGATCCGTCCCACCCGGCCGTTTTCCAGCGCTTCCACCGCCTTGGCGATGGCCAGAAAGGTCTTGCCCGTTCCCGCCGGACCGGCGGCGACCACCAGATGGTAGTTGTCTATAGCGTCGAGCAGGCGTTTCTGGTTCTCGCTCTGCGGGCGGACATTTCGGACATAGCTGCGGTCACGGCGTTCCGCCGCCATCGGATCCCAGGCCGGCGCCTGCGGGAAGAGCGCACGGACGTTGGCCGGTTCCGCCCCGGCCGATGGATCGGGCCGCATATCGCGGCTTTTGTGACGCGCAGAACGTTTGCCCATGGGCGAACCTCCTCAAGGGTTTGGCGAAATGAAAAAAATCGAACCGGGAACGGAATGTCCGTGAGCGGCTTTTCCGTTCCGGTACGGGCAATTTGTCTGATTGACGAGAGCGGTCCGGCGCGGGAGGGCGGCCCGCCCGGCGGTCCCCCGGAAATGCGGAAGCGCCGGAAGCCGTTATGCCTGCAAAGGCGGGCGGTCGGGCCGTGCAACAACGCGACTCCTGTTATCGGAGTGTGGCCGTGTTCTCTTTCATCCTGAACCTACCAGATATGGTGCAAACGAGCCAGAAAAAGATGACGCGGACACAAAACATTCATATCAGGCGTGGCCCGGCGGCAGCAGCGGCGGGCGGCGGAGCGGAGGCCCGCCTCGGCAGCATGGCGCCCGGGCGGGCCGCCTGCCGCTCCGATAGAAGGCGCGAAGATCCGGTTTGAAGGTCCAGACGTCGCGTGGCTGTTTGTGGACGGACCAATAATTTTCGGCGATACGATGCGGATCCATCAGCATTGCCGGAAATGCCACACGGCCTTCGAGGAACAGGCGTGTATGCGGGGAGTCGATCAGCCCGTCGATAACCACACGGGAAACATGGACGCCATGCGGCGCCGCTTCCGGCGCCATGCTTTGCGCCAAACCCCGCAAGCCACGCTCACCGGCCCCGGATCGGCCTCGGCCCGCTCGAACAGGTCTTTGACCGCCGCCTCATCCGTGGCATCCATGCCATAGGCGCGCGC
>JBKHIN010000281.1:0-4550 GCA_046538635.1 Alphaproteobacteria bacterium | reverse complement strand
GGAACCCGGGGACGTCATGCAATAAACTTCGGGTCCAATCGCGGCAGGTGGAAGGAGGTCCTCCGGTCTCCGCATATCTTCGATATGCTTCGCCGGAGGATGACAGACCTTATTTCAATCCCCCAAAATCTGGCTCAGGAACAGTTTCGTGCGCTCGTGCTCCGGGGCGGCGAAGAATTTTTCCGGCGGCGCTTCCTCGATGATCTCGCCCCCGTCCATGAAAATCATCCGGTCGGCGACGCGCCGCGCAAACCCCATTTCGTGACTGACCACGATCATGGTCATGCCCGATTCCGCCAGTTCGGTCATGACGTCGAGCACTTCCTTGATCATTTCCGGATCGAGGGCGGAAGTAGGTTCGTCGAACAGCATGATCTCCGGATTCATGCACAGCGCGCGGGCAATGGCGACCCGCTGCTGCTGACCGCCCGAAAGCTGGCCCGGATATTTGTCCGCCTGCTCCGGAATCCGCACGCGCTCCAGATAGCTCATGGCGTGTTTCTCCGCCTCTACGCGAGGCATGCTCCGGACCCGGATGAGGGCCAGCGTACAGTTCTGCAGCACCGTCATGTGCGGGAACAGGTTGAATTGCTGGAAGACCATGCCCACCTCGCGGCGCACCTCGTCGATATTGCGAATGTCGCCGGTCAGCCCGATACCGTCCACTTCGATGGTGCCGCGCTGGTGCTCCTCCAGCCGGTTGATGCAGCGGATAAGCGTGGATTTTCCCGACCCGGACGGCCCGCAGATCACGATGCGCTCGCCGCGCCGGACGGTAAGGTTGATGTTCTTGAGCACATGAAAATCGCCGAACCATTTGTGCACGCCGTTCATGCGTACCATGATGTCCGTGCCATTGTGCTTTGGCCTCTCCGATCCTTGCGACATCGTGGTCTCCTATGCCCGCGCCCGGGCCGGTCCGTTCCCGCCGTTCTGCCCGCGATTCAGTCTGTCCTCCAGCCAGATCGAATAGCGCGACATGCCGAAACACACCACCCAGTAAATCAGTCCGCAGAAGGCGTAGATTTCAAGGTCCAGGCCCTGAAAGCCCGTATTCTGAATGACCGACTTGCCCATATTCAAAAGGTCGAGCAGGCCGATCAGCGCCACCAGCGTGGTATCCTTGAACAGCCCGATGAAGGTGTTGACGATGCCGGGGATCACGATGCGCAGCGCCTGGGGCAGGATCACCAGCGCCATCATCTGCCAGTAGCCGAGGCCGAGCGCGCGTGCCGCCTCGTACTGTCCCTTCGGGATGGCCTGCAGGCCGCCCCGGATCACCTCGGCCATGTAGGCGGAAGCGAAGATCGTCACCACCAGGAGCGCCCGGACCAGAAGGTCGAGATCTATCCCGGCGGGCAGAAAGAGCGGCAGCATGTTCGCCGCCATGAACAGAAAGACGATCAGCGGGGCGCCGCGGAACAGCTCGATCCAGGCCGTGGACAGCACACGGAGCACCGGCAGGCGCGACCGGCGGCCCAGTGCCAGCAGGATGCCCAGCGGCAGCGAGGCGACGATGCCGGTCACGCCCACCACCAGCGTGAGCATGAAGCCGCCCCAGTTGGCCGTGGGCACGCTCTCAAGCCCCGGTCCGCCCGAGAGCAGCCAGAAGGCGATGAGGGGATAGGCAAGGGAAAACTGCCGCAGCCGCCGGCGCAGCGGTATGCCCGGATAAAGCCACGGCGCCGCCGCCACGATCAAAAGCCCGAAGGCGAGGTTCACCCGCCAGTATGCCGTTTCCGGAAAAAAGCCGTAGAGCAGCTTGTCCAGAAAGGCGCCCACGACCACCCAGCAGGCGCCGCCGGGGGTGCATGCCGACTTGTCGTCGCCCTCGAAGGTCGCGCTCAGGAATGCCCAGTCGATCATGGGCGGTACGCTGAACGCCAGGAACACGAAGCCCGCAACGGTCAGCGCGGTGTTCAGCACCGACGAGAACAGGTTTTCCCGCATCCACCCGACGGCGCCCCGGCGGGTGACCGGCGGCGGCAGGTCGGGATGCTCGCCCGGGCGGTAGGTCAATCTTTGAGCCTGTGCCTGCATCTCACCCCTCCCGGATCGCGATGGATCGGTTGTAGAGGTTCATGGCCAGCGAAATCAGCAGGCTGACGGTAAGATAAAACGCCAGCAGGATCAGCAGCGCCTCGAAGGGCTGGCCCGTCTGGGAATTGATGGTTTCGCCCACCACCGCGAAAATGTCCGGATAGCCCACGAAGATGGCCAGCGACGAATTCTTGGTCAGGTTCAGATACTGGCTCGTGGTGGGCGGAATGATGACCCGCAGCGCCTGGGGGAGGATGATCATGCGCAGCGTCAACCCGCGGGACAGCCCCAGCGCGAGGGCTGCCTCCCGCTGGCCTTCGTCTACCGACTGGATACCTGCACGGACGATCTCGGCGATGAAGGCCGCCGTATAGACCGTCAGCGCGAACCAGAGCGCGAACAGCGGCGGCGAAAGCGACATGCCGCCCTGAAAGTTGAATCTCCTGAATTCGGGCACCTCGACGGCCCACGGCCAGCCGGCGGCCCAGGCGGCGGCGAACGGCAGCACCACCAGTCCCGCCAGCGCCACCGGCCACACCGGCCGGTGCCTGCCCGTCGCCAGCCGGTAGCGCCGCGCGGCGCGGCCCCACGCCCATGTTCCGATGCCCCCCGCAACAAGCGCAAGGGCAATCCACCACGCTCCAGGCCCGAACAGAATTTTCGGCAGTTCCAGCCCGCGATTGTTGAGGAAGATCACGCCGCCCACGGAGAGGCTTTCGCGCACCTTGGGCAGGGTGATGATGATGACCGAATACCAGAACAGGATCTGAAGCAGCAGCGGCAGATTGCGGAACACTTCCACATACACCGACACCAGCCTCGCCACCAGCCAGTTGCCCGACAGCCTCAGCACGCCGAGCACGGCGCCCAGAACGGTCGCCGCCCCGATGCCCAGCAGGGAAACCCGCAGTGTGTTGAGCGCCCCCACGGCGACGGCGCGGGCGTAGGTGCTTGTTTCCGCCGAATAGGGAATGGGCGCATCGGCGATGTCGAAGCCCGCCGTCTCGTCGAGGAAACCGAAGCCGAGCGCGAGGCCGCGCCGCTCCGCATTTTCCAGGAAAGTCTGTGCCAGGAAGAAGAGGCCGGCGACCACCGCAGCCGCCGTGAGCGCCTGGATAATCCCCTGCCGGACGGCCTCGTCGCCCAGCCAGCGGCGGAGCGCCGTCAGAGAGCCAAGCGGGCGGGCGCCCGGCCCGTCACTACCGCCGTCACTGCCGAGGTCCGTGTGCATCTTTCCCCTGCACGCTCAACAGACGGCGCTTGCCCGGCGCCCCCTCAACGCATGGGCGGCGCATAGATCAGCCCGCCATCCTTCCAGAGGGCGTTCTGCCCCCGTTTCAGGCCCAGCGGCGTCTCCTTGCCCAGATGCCGCTCGAAGATCTCGCCGTAATTGCCCACATGCCGGATGACGTTATAGGCCCAGTCATCGGACAGCCCGATCTGTTCGCCATAGGCGCCCTCTACTCCCAGCAGCCGGCGCACGGCGGGCCGCTTGTCCTGCTTGCGCAGTTTCCCGGCGTTCTCGGAGGTCACGCCCAGTTCCTCGGCGATGATCAGGGCGTTGAGCACCCAGCGCGCCACATCCGCCCACTGATCGTCTCCGTGGCGTACCAGCGGGCCGAGGGGCTCCTTGGACACGATTTCCGGCAGGATGATATGGGCGGAAGGATCGTCAAGCGTGGAGCGGATGGCGGCGAGCCCGGAGACGTCCGTGGTGAACGAATCACAGGATTCGGCGGAATAGGTGGCCCGGACTTCGTCATTGGACTTCACCACCACCGATTCGAATTCCATGCCGTTGGCGCGGAAATAGTCGGCGAGGTTCAGCTCGGTCGTGGTTCCGGTCTGAATGCAGATGCGCGCGCCGTCCAGTTCCTTCGCGCTCTTCACCCCGAGCGATTTGGGCACCAGAAATCCCTGGCCGTCATAATAGTTGACGCCGACGAAATCGCCCCATTTGGCGTCCCGCGTGAGCGTCCAGGTGGTGTTGCGCGCGAGCACATCCACCTCGCCGGACTGAAGCACGGTCGAGCGGTCCTGCGGCGACGACGGCCGGAAGCGCACCGCGCCCGGATCGTCGAAAATGGCGGCCGCCAGCGCCCGGCAGTAATCGATGTCGAAGCCCTTCCAGTCGCCCTCCTGATCCGGCTCGGCGAAGCCCGCAAGGCCGGTATTGATGCCGCACACCACATGGCCCCGGTCCCTGATCCGGTCCAGCGTGTCCGCATAGGCGTCCGGCGCGGACAGCATCGCCGCCGTCACGGCGCAAAGAGCAACTCGAAACATCCCTGACATCCTGCGAAATGAACCGGGGCACCATCCCTCGCAGGCACCGTAGCGGCGCATTTGCACTCTTGGCAAGCAGGGCCGCCCCGTGGTCCGCTGGGCTCATGAAGATCAACAGCCGGATCGTGACGGGCGGACGCCGTCCCGCCGAACAGGCGCGGGCGGTGAACCCCCCCGTGCATCATGCCTCCACGCTCATCTTCGAGACGCTGGAGGATCTGATC
>JBKHIN010000059.1:0-11004 GCA_046538635.1 Alphaproteobacteria bacterium | reverse complement strand
GGGCGTCCGTCCAGGGTGGGACCGGCCCCGCCTCCCGCGAACCGGGGGCGGGGCCGGTGGCTTTCTATTGACAGGATTCAGCAGACACGTAGGTCTATCAGTTCAATCCGAAGGCTGGCCGGTAATCTCTAACATCGACGGAGTTCAAGTCCGCAAGGGTGCTAGGTATGACAGAGGAAGTCCTGAGGCAGGTGATTATCCTTATCTGGGGTGTTGGCCTTCCGGTCGGTCTGTTCGGCGCAGCTTTTTATGCCGCCATCACCACGCCCCTGCCGGAGCGGCGGAAGGGCAACGCATAGGCTGAGTAGCCTCGCTCACCGTTCCGTTCTGAAAGGGCACGTAACCGAAGACACCGCGAGGGCTGCGGCTCACCGTGTCCGGGCTCGCAGACCCCTCCCTCCACACGGGAAAATGAACCGGCTTCACTCGCCCTCGCTTCGCGCTTGCGTTACCCTGTTCCACCCGGGACTTGCAAATACAATCCCGGCGCTTGAAGGACGTTTTTCCGTCCCGATATGAAACACGGGAGGGATGTCCCTTCCCTCTCGCTGTTGTTTCTCTGCAAAGAGGGTTCACATGTTCAACGTCCCCCGAACACTTCCCCGGCTCGCTTGCGTTATTCTTGCGGCAGGCGTGATTGCCGCCCCGGCGCTGGCGGGCGAGTTCGTTTTCGTGCCCGAAAGGGCGGCCGAAGGCCTTGAGTCGAAACCGGGCCGCTTCGACACCCTGCTCGTGCATCCGGAGACGGATCTGCGCGCTTATTCGCAGGTCGCCATCCGCTCGGTGAGAGTGAAACCGCGCGACAGGGACTTCGCCAGGCGCCTGTCGTCTCAGGATCGCCGCGTGCTGACGCGCGACTTCCGCAAACAGTTCGCCGACGGCCTCGGCGACCGGCTGGCGAAGAACGGCGGCGAGGGCACGCTGGTGCTTTCCGCGGCCATCACGCATGCCTGGCCCAACCGGGACATCACCGGCCGCTGGCTCCGTTCGCGCGGCGGCAGTCCTGCGAGTTCCTCCACCACGACGGGCGTGGGCAGCGCCAGCTTCGAAGCCGTGCTCCGGGACGCGAGGACGGGTGACATCGTGGCCGTGATCGCGGACCGCCATTCCGGCCAGAGCTTCACCTCGAATATCAACGTGAATACGCGCTGGGGCGACGCCCGCGAAGGCTTCCGCCGCTGGGGCCGGAATCTCGGCCGGGAGCTGGGCGGCCGCACGGCAAGCTGAGACGGCCGGAACCCCGAACCTCTCCCTCGGGAGAGGTCGTCCTCCGGAGCTTTGGCGACGGAGGGCGGGTGAGGGGCGCGCGCCGCCCGGCGCGCAGGAGACTCCGGCACATCTATTATGGGGGAGAGGGGTTTATGTATGGCCCCTCACCCTCCCACGGGCGCCAACGCGCTCGCGGGCCCCTCCCTCTCCCGAGGGAGAGGGAATCCAAGCTGCCGGGAACGACGTTCAGGGCAGGCCCAGCAGTTTGTGGGTCTGCAGGCTGAGTTTCCAGAGCGGCCGTTCGAGACAATAGCGGACGGCCGCTTTCGTATTGGCCTCCCGCTCCGGCCCGTCCATGGGCTGCAGCAGGAAATGCCGGAAATCGAGCCCCTCGAAGCGTTCCGGCGGACAGTCCGGCTGCGGATAGACCAGTTTCAGTTCGTCGCCCGAACGCTGCACGAGGGGCGCCCCCGCCTTGGGCGAGACGCAGATCCAGTCGAGCCCTTCCGGCGCCCGTATCGTGCCGTTGGTTTCCACCGCCACTTCGAAGCCCGCCTCGTGCAGGGCGCGGATCAGGGGCGCATCGAGCTGCAGCAGGGGCTCGCCGCCGGTGCACACCACAAGGGCGCCCGGACGCCGCGCCCGCCCCGGCCAGCGCGCGGCCACGGCCTCGGTCAGTGCGCCCGGCTCCCGGAAACGGCCGCCGCCGGGACCGTCCGTACCCCGAAACTCCGTGTCGCAAAATTGGCAGACCGCTTTCTCCCGGTCCTGCTCCCGGCCGGACCAGAGATTACAGCCCGCAAAGCGCAGGAAGACGGCCGGACGGCCGGCCTGAACGCCCTCGCCCTGAAGGGTGTAGTAGATTTCCTTGACGGAATAGACCATCACGCCGCCGCGGCATACGCGGCATATCCTTTCGCACGCAGTTCGCAGGCCGGGCACGCGCCGCAGCCATAGCCCCAGACATGGCGGGTGCCCCGCTCGCCCCGGTAACAGGTATGGGTGTGCTCCGCGATCAGGTCCACCAGCGCCTGTCCGCCCAGTTCCTCCGCCAGCGCCCAGGTGGCCGCCTTGTCGCGCCACATGAGCGGCGTTTCCACGACGAAGCGGCGCTCCATGCCCAGGTTGAGCGCCAGTTGCATGGCCTTGACGGCATCGTCGCGGCAGTCGGGATAGCCGGAATAGTCGGTCTCGCACATGCCCGCCACGATGCGGGAAATGCCGCGGCGCCAGGCCAGCGCGCCCGCCAGCACCAGAAACAGAAGATTGCGCCCCGGCACGAAGGTGGTGGGCAGACCGTTGCCGCCCGTCTCGATTTCCATATCGGCCGTGAGCGCGGTGCCGCCGATGCGGCTCAGCACCTCGGTATCGAGCAGATGATCGTCCCCGAGGCGGCCGGCCCAGGCGGGAAAGGCGCGGCGCAAGTGCTCGATCACATGCGGGCGGCATTCCAGTTCCACATGGTGGCGCTGGCCATAGTCGAAACCCAGCGTCTCCACATGGCCGTAACGGCCGAGCGCCCAGGCCAGACAGGTGGTTGAATCCTGTCCGCCCGAGAACAGGACCAGCGCCCTCGCCTCACGCCGTTCCATGACCTTTCCTTTCCACTGCCCGGGCCCCTGCGCGGCGCCCGCATCCCTCATTTTGCGCTGCACGCAGCGCCGTCAAGCCCGCGGCCCGCCGGAAAGACAGGGAACCATATCCTTTCCGGGGAGTTAACGACCCATATGCGGCCGCCTCCCGGCAGGTGGCCGGGTTCAACGGGAGAAAGGACATGACACTGCGCAAGCTCATCACGTCGATCGGCACTCCCGCCCGTTTGGGCCTGCTGGCGCTGGCCGGCGGGCTGACCCTCACCGCCTGCGCCTATCACGGGCACCCGCGCCATCACGGCCATGGCGGGGTGGAGCTGGAGCTGGAATATCATGACCGGGACCATGACCGCCGTGTGTGCTGCAAGCGCGGGCGCCGCGACTGGTGGACCTACAGCCGCGACGAATGCCATCACGACGGCGGCGACGTGGTTTCCCACCGTTATTGCCACGACGGCTGAGCGGGTGCCGCGAACGTCAGCCACGGCCGGCGCCCTTGCTTACGGAGCCGGCCGCCCCGCAATGCTTTTCCCCTGAACATTTCGAGCCAGGCGCCCCCGGCAGGACCGGCGCAGAATGCCGGGCCGCCGGAAAACAATCCGGACGGTCTGTCCGTTGACTGACCATTTGGTTGACTCTGTACGGCCCCGGAAAAGTTTTATACTTAAAGTCGAACGGCGGCCCGGACGGCAGAGAGGGAACCTTTCGCCTCCAGTCCGGTTAGTACACAGACGACGTTCAGTAATTCGACCTTAACAGGCAAGCTAAGTGGAGACGGCGGAATAGAGTCGAGGTAGAGCAATGTCGGAAGTTCCCAGACGGGGGCGGCTTAACCATGACGAAATTATCGCCGCAGCGATCCCCAGCTTTCACGAGAACGGTTACGCCCAGACCACGCTGGCCGACGTGGCCCGGCGGCTGGGTGTCACCGACAAGGCGCTTTATTACTATTTCGGCAGCAAGGACGCGTTGTATCTGGAATGTTTGAACAGATGCGCAAACGAGGTCGGCGCCATGATCGACTCCATCGCCAGGAGCGAAAGACCCGGACTTGAGAAAATCAAGTCTTTCGCCCGTGCCATGATCCGGCGGCCGGCCCTGCAGCTCCATTCCAGCCGCCTGCCCGGTCACCTGGTGAATGAAGAGGCCGCGGTGCGTTTCAGCGCCGCCCGCCGCGCCCACGAGGAGAACGTTATCGGCTGGATCCGGGACGGCATCGCGGACCGCTCGATTCTCGCCGAGGATCCCGAGTTGCTGTGGGACTGGAGCCGGGGCGCGCTCGTCTGCTTCGGCGCCGGTTCGGGACGGGACCCTGGCCGCGATCCCGAACGGCTCGAAAAGGAAGCGCTGGCGATGCTGGACCGCTCTCTGGGCGCGAATCGGGGAGGAAAGCGGCGGCCCGCCGATCGGCCCGTCCGGAGATGAGGATTCGGGTCGAATCTCATCGCACCTCTCGTCTACCCCGGCGTGTGTTCATTCAATTTTACTCTTGCGTAAGGGTTTTACTCTCGCCGAAGTTCACAACCTGTGTCAAAGTTTCCGTTTAAAGTCTGATTGGGGAGAGGGGTTTGGCGAGCAGTGACCGGCGCGGCCGGCTTAGCCGCGAACAGATCGTAGACGCAGCAGCGGCAACCTTTTACGCGAAGGGATACGCCGACACGACCCTGGCCAGGGTCGCCGAGCGGCTCAATGTGACCGACAAGGCCATCTACTATTATTTCGACGGCAAGGATGAACTGTACCTGCACACTCTCGAAGTCTGCGCCGACCGGATCGCCGCGGTAATCGCCGCCGTGGACCGGGACCGGCAATCGGGGTTCGAGAAGGTGAAGGCGTTCATACGCGCCATGATCCGGCAGCCGGACTATCTGCGGCTGCATATCAGGGGCCTGCCCCTTCATCTCGAGAACACGGAACCGGGCCAGCGCATCCGCGCCGCCGAACGCGCCCATGACGCCGTGCTGATCCGCTGGATCGAAGAAGGCATCAACGACGGCTCGATCGTCCCCGGCGACCCCAAAATGCTGTGGAAGTGGAACGAGGGCGGACTGGTCTGGCTCGACGTCTGGTCGCGCAGGGAAGGCGCCAACGGATTGCCGGTCCGCTACGAGAAGGAGGCCATGGCAATGCTGGACCGTTCGCTCGCCCGCACCCCGCGCACGGCCGTCATGCCGCCCGTACCGGCGGACGGCTCTACAGCCGCTGCTTCTCCATCCACGGAATAATGCGCGAGAACGCTTCCTCGATGTCGTCCAGGCTGGCCGAATAGCTGAAACGCATGGAAGACCGGCTGCCGGTGCCGAAGGCGTCGCCGGGAATGACGCAAACGCCCGTCTCTTCCAGCATGCTTTCGGCGATCAGCGTACCGTCCGTGTTGGGCGGCAGGGCCGGGAAAATATAGAATGCGCCCTGCGGCCAGTAGCCGGTGAGATGCGGGCAGTCGCTCACAAGCTGAACGATACGGTCACGCCGTTCCCGGTAACTCGCCACCATTTCCGCCACGCAGTCGCGCGGGCCCTCCATCGCCGCAACGGCCGCCCATTGCGCGGGCGTGTTGGCGACCGTGGTCGTGAACATGTGGTAGCGCCGCAGCTTGCGCACATGCCCCTTGCTCGAGACGATCCAGCCCACCCGAAGGCCCGGCATGGCGAAACTCTTGGAGAAGCTGGAGGCGATGACCACATGGTCCAGGTCCGAGGCGCAGCGCAGAACGCTGGAATTTTCCACGTCGTCCAGGACCAGGTCCTCATAGACCTCGTCGCTGAAGACATAGATGCCGCGATAGGCCGCCTCCTGAACGATCGCCTCCACGGTCGCGGGCGGATAGACGGCGCCCGTGGGGTTGGAAGGCGAATTCAGGATGATGCCGAATGTGTGCATCTCGATATTGTCGATCACCTCCTGGGGATCGAGCTGATGGCCGTGTTCGGCGCGGGTGCGGATGTGCTTCACCTCGCCGCCGTGCATGCGGATGATGGGCGCATAAAGGGGGAAGGCCGGATCGGTGACCAGGAACTGGCGGCCCGGCGCCGAGGCGGCGCTCAGCGCCAGATACATGGCCTCCGCCGCGCCCGTGGTGACGAGGAAATTGTCCTCGTTGATATCGTGGCCCGACTCTTCGGCATAACGGTTCTTCAGTGCCGTGAGCAGTTCGGGCAGGCCGGCGTCCATCGTGTAGGCGGTCTTGCCCTTGTCCAGCGCATCGATATGGGCGTCGATAATGTGACGGGGCGTCACGAAATCCGGCTGTCCGATGGAGAGATGAATGACGTCCTTCATCTCCGAGGCCATGTTGACCATGCGCCGGATTCCCGGAAGCGGCAGAGCCTCGAAGGCCGGGCCCCACATCGGCTCGGTCTGGTCACGCAGGTTGAACTCACGGTGCTGGACCATTTTCTCCGCCCCCATATCGATCGCATGTCGGATTACCGTGCGGCCGAAGCCGGCGGCGGTCAAGCAAAGGATCACCATACAGGCATTGAATTACGATCCACTTATCGGCAACCCTGCACCCCTTCCCAATTCCCTTGAGGGAGCACACCCGCCATGCCGCCGCCGGACGCCAAACCCGTCATCGCCGTTCTTCACCCGGAGGGACAGCCCCCGCCCGGGATCGAGGCGCTGGAGGACAGGGCCGAACTGCGCTGTGCCAGCACCGGACAGGCACTGCAGGACGCCATCCCTGATGCGCAGATTCTGATGATTACGGACTTCCGCTCGAATGCGCTCGAGCAGGCCTGGCCGCACGCGCGCAAGCTCGCCTGGATTCACGCCACCAGCGCCGGGGTGGACAGGGTGCTGATCCCGCAAGTGGTGGCGAGCCCCATCCCCGTGACCAATGCGCGGGGCATCTTCGACCGCGCCATCGCCGAATATGTGCTGGGCGCCATGCTGCTTTTCGCCAAGGACTTCACGGGCAATCTGCGCAACCAGCAGGAACGGCGCTGGCGCCACCGGGAGACGGAGCGGCTGGAGGGCAAGCGGCTGCTGGTCGCAGGCGCCGGCAGCATCGGCAGCACGATCGGGGCGCTGGCCCGCGCCTGCGGCCTCGAGGTGGCGGGCCTCGCCGGGCGGCGGCGGCCGCACGATCCCGTCTTCGGCACGGTGCACGGACCGGAGGACTTTCACGGCCTTCTTCAGGAAGCCGATTTTGTGGCCGTTGCCGCGCCCCTGACCGATTCCACGCATCATATGTTCGACGACGCCGCCTTCGCCGCATTGAAGCCCGGCGCGCGCCTCATTAACGTAGGCCGCGGCGAGATCGTGGATACGCAGGCCCTGATGCGCGCGCTCGACAGCGGCCGCCTGGCGGGCGCGGCGCTCGACGTCTTCGAGGAGGAGCCCCTGCCGGGGGACCATCCGCTTTGGAGCCGTCCCGATGTCATGATTTCGGCGCATATGGCGGGAGACTTCATCGGCTGGGAAAGGGCGTTGACGGAGCAATTCATCGGGAATTTCGAACGCTGGCAGCGGGGCGAGGCATTGTTCAACAAGGTCGACAAGAGGCGCGGATATGGCGCCGTCAGGGAGGAAAGCCATCATGCGCGATGAGGCCGTCGCGGACATGTCCGCCACCGAATTGCTGCGCCGCTTCCGCGAGCGCAGCCTGTCGCCCGTCGAGGCCGCGAAGGCCGCCCTCGCCCGCATCAGGGAGCATAACGGCACGCTGAAGGCCTTCACGCTGGTGGACGAGGAATTCACCCTGGAATGCGCCCGGCGCTCGGAGAACCGCTACATGCGGCACACGCCCATGGGCCTTCTGGACGGCGTGCCGGTGGGCGTGAAGGACGTCTTCCTCACCCGCGAATGGCCGACGCGCAAGGGCTCGAAAACCGTCGATCCGGCGAAGAACCCGAAAGAGGACGCGCCCGTCGTCTCGGCCCTCAAGCGCCACGGCTATGTGCCCGCGGGCAAGACGGCGACGCCGGAACTCGGCTGGAAGGCGGTCACCGACAATCCCGTCGACGGCATCACCCGCAATCCGTGGAACCCGGACCTGACGCCCGGCGGCTCCAGCGGCGGCAGCGCGGCGAGCGTGGCCATGGGCATGGGGCCGCTGGCGCTGGGCACCGATGCGGGCGGCTCCATCCGCATTCCCGCCGCCTTCACGGGTGTTTTCGGGCACAAGCCCACCCAGGGGCGCGTGCCCTTCTGGCCGCCCAGCCCGTTCGGCACGCTGGCTCACCCCGGGCCCATGACCTGGACGGTGGAAGACGCCGCCCTGATGATGGAAGTGCTGACGGAAACCGACGCGCGGGACGCCACCCTGCCCCCGCCTGCAGGCGGTTTCCTCAGGGCCCTGACGGGACGGGTGGAAGGCCTGCGCATTGCGTACTCGCCCGATCTCGGCTTCGCCAATGTGGAGCCCGAAATCGCCGAATGCGTGGCGGCGGCCGTGCAGGTGTTCGAGGAGCTGGGCGCGCGCGTCGATCAGGCCGAACCCGGATTTTCCGACCCCGTTGCAAGTTTCGGACGCCTGTTCTACGGCGGCGCGGCCAACGCCATGCGCGGCCTGGACGAGGAAGCGCGCGCGCTCATGGACCCCGGCCTGGTGGCCGCGGCCGAACAGGGCGCAAAGCAGAGCGCCCTCGACTATATGGCCGCCATGAACGAGCAGCGCGCCCTGACCGAGCGCATGGGCCGCTTCCACATGCGTTATGATCTCCTGTTGACGCCCGCCATGCCCATTGCGGCCTTTACGGCGGGGCGCGAAACGCCGGAAGGGTGGAACACGGAACGCTGGCCCTCCTGGACGCCCTTTACCTACCCCTTCAACATGACGGGGCAGCCCGCCTGTTCCGTACCCTGCGGGTTCACCAGAAGCGGCCTGCCCGTCGGCCTTCAGATCGTGGGCCCGCGCCATGCGGACGCCCTGGTGCTGCGCGCCGCCCATGCCTATCAGATGGCCCGGCCGCTGACGGACATCCGCCCGCCCCTTCTGGCCTCCCGCCGCCCCGAAGCCACCAAGCAGGAACGGAGACACGCATGACGGCCGACCCGAAACATAACCAGACGCTCGCGGAGCTGGACCGGGCGAGCGTGTTCCACCCGGTAAGCTCCATCGACGATTTGGAGCGCAACGGCCCGTTCATCGTGGACAGGGCGTCGGGCATGCGGGTCACGGACCTGGACGGGCGCAGCTATCTGGACTGCGGCGCGGGCCTGTGGTGCGCCAATATCGGTTACGGGCGGCCTGAAATCGGCGAGACCGCCAAACGGGCCATGGACGAGCTGAATTACTTCCATATGTTCTCGAATGCCTCCAACGCGCCCGCGATCCGCCTCGCGGACCGGCTGCTGCGGCTGTTTCACGAGCACACACCGGCCCGGCGCCTGTCGAAAGTGTTCTTCGGGCAGAGCGGTTCGGACGCCAACGACACCAACTTCAAGATCGTCCGCTATTACAACAATCTGCGGGGCAAACCGGAAAAGAAGAAAATCATTTCGCGGGCGGGCGCCTATCACGGCCTGACCTATGCCGCCACCAGCCTCACGGGAATCGAGGGTTACCACAAGGCATTCGATGCGCCGCTTCCGGAAGTTCTGCATACCTCCTGCCCGCACTACTACCGGTTTCACGAGGAGGGCGAGAGCGAGGAACAGTTCACCGCGCGCATGGTGCGCGAACTGGAGGACATGATCGAGCGCGAGGGGCCGGAAACCGTCGCCGCCTTCATCGCCGAGCCGGTCATGGGCACGGGCGGCGTGTTCCTGCCCCCCGAAGGCTATTTCGAAAAAGTGCAGGAAGTGCTGCGCCGCCACGACATTCTCTTCATCGCGGACGAGGTCATCACCGGCTTCGGGCGGCTGGGCTCGTGGTTCGGCGCGGGCGTTTATGATCTCGACCCGGACATCGTGACGCTGGCCAAGGGCATCACCAGCGCCTATTTCCCGCTTTCCGCCTCGATCGTCTCTCAGGAAATCTGGGACGTGCTGGAGCAGGCTTCGCCCGAGACCGGGCCGGTAATGCACGGCTTCACCTATTCGGGCCATCCGGTCGGCTGCGCCGTCGCCATGACCAATCTCGACATTCTGGAGTCGGACGGCCTGGTCGAAAACGCGAAGTCGGCGGGCGAATATTTCCTCTCCACACTGAAGGAAGCGGCGCAAGGCAAGCCCTTCATCGGCGACGTGCGCGGCGAAGGGCTGATGCTGGCGGTGGAATTCATGGCCGATCCGGCCTCGCGCAAGCCGTTCCCGGAAGGCACGATCCCGCACAAGATCGTCTCCGCCGCCTGCAAGGAAGAGGGCCTGTTCAGCCGCGGCCTGCCCTGGCTGCCGGTAATGGCCTTCTCCCCGCCCCTGTGCATGACCCGCGCGGAAGCCGACGAAGCCGTGGAGCGTTTCCTCAAGGGCTATGAACGCGCCCTGCCGGAACTCGAGGCGCTGGTTTCCTGACCGGCGCTCTCTGGTTCACACAAAGGCACAAAGGACGCACAAAGAACACAAAGATATCCGTGGAAGGCGCATGAGCGGATTACGAAGCGCCTTCCAGATTCCCTTCGTGATCTTCGTGAACCCTTGGTGCCTTCGTGTGAACCGGGAAAGGCGATCCGGGCTGAACGCCATTATCGCTGGAATGTCTCGACACCATCAACGCTGCCGCCTGCGCAGCCTGAACAGCCGCCTCAAATCCATCATGTACCGCCCCGCGCCCAGCCGCAGGATCACGAGCGCCAGGCCGCTCAGCGCAAAGACGAAGCCGGTGGCGGACGCCGTCTTGATCAGCGGATTGTTGAAATTCGTCCGGTCGTCATAATCCATGATGTGCAGCATCCAGAAGAAATCGAAAAGCCGCCAGATGGCGTTGCGGCGCGCCGTCACCTCGCCCGTCGCCGCCGACACATAGATGCGCGTGTTCAACTCATCGGTGAACTGCACCTGCCAGACCGGCAGGCCGGCGCGATACTCCGCAGGCCGCTCTTTTAAAAGCTCCGCCGAAGCGATGCCCCCCTCGCCCCCGAAATCGCGGGCCGCCAGGGCGCGCGCGGTATCCTCCGGCAGCGGATCGAGGCGTTCGCCCGTCACCGCGTCGAACAGGCGGGGCCCCTCTTCCGTCTCCACCTCATAGACCGGCCGGTTCAGCAGATGGCGCAGCGTGGCCTGCCGTGCGCCCCGCGCCCCGGGCAGCCCCGCCAAGCGGGCGGGGTCGAGATAGGGCGTCACCGTGTTCAGCGTTTTCACGGGCTGCGTGGCGATGTTG
>JBKHIN010000280.1:0-4608 GCA_046538635.1 Alphaproteobacteria bacterium | reverse complement strand
ACCGAGGTCAGCAGGATGGGCCGGAAGCGCGTCACGCCCGCTTCCACCAGCGCATCGACCGCGCCCTTGCCCTGGTCCCGGAGCCGGTTGACGTAATCCACCAGCACCAGATTGTCGTTCACCACCACGCCGGCCGCCGCGCCGATGCCGAAAAAGGAAAAGAGTTGCATGGTCATGCCGAAGAACAGGTGGCCGAACACGGCGCCCATGAAGCCGAAGGGAATCGCCGTCATGATCAGCAGCGGGAGGAAATAGGAATTGAAGGCGATGGCCAGCAGCGCATACATGAACAGGAAGGCCGCGATGTAAAGGTCGCGAACCTCCGATAGGAACTGCTGCTCGGCTTCGGTGGCGCCGAGCGCGCCGCGCGTCACGGACGGATGCCTGCTTTCCCAGTCGGGGAAGAAATTCTTCTCCAGATCCCGGATGATTTCCCGCCGGTTCTCGCCTTTCATGTCCGCAACAACGACGGCGGAGCGTTGCCGCTCCCGCCGGTTGATGCGGGGGAGGCCGGGCGCGAATTCGATTTCGGCGACGGCGAAAAGCGGAACCTCGCGCCCGTCGGACGTCCGGACACGGAAGTTCTTTAGACTGTCCAGCGACCGCCGCGCGGAACGTTCATAGCGCACCATGACCTTGACGTCGTCACCTTCCCGCGGCAGACGCTGGACCTCCTCGCCATAATAGGCCTGGCGCACCTGGCGCGAGACGTCCCGCAGGGTGAGGCCCAGTTTTTCCGCGCCGGGTTTGAGCTTGATGCGGATTTCGTCGGTCGTGCTGGTGAGATCGTCCCTCACGTCGAAAAGCTGATCATAGGTTCTCAACTGCGCCTTGAGTTCATCGACCGCAGAGCGAAGCTCATCGAGATCGCGCGCACTGACGGAGAACCGGACCGTCTTGTCCGGATCGTTGAAGGTGAAATCGAAGCTCAGTTCCTCCGCATCGGGAATTTCCCCGACAAGCTCCCGGACCCGGTTGGTAATCGCGCGGGCCGGTTTCGCCCGCTTCTCGGCGGGCGCCAGCTTGATCCAGGAGTTGAGCTGATTCCCCCCGGCGAAGACATACCAGCCCTGAAGCCATTCACTGCCGCCATTGGCCGCGTGCTGCCTGCCCTCCTCGGCGACCTGACCGAGCGCCTGTTCGAAACGTGCCGTCACGTCCTCGATACGCGCGAAGGGAGTTCCGTCAGGAAATTCGATTTGTACCCGGAGCAGCTCGCTTTCGAACTCGCCCTGGAACGCCTGTTTCACCCAGCCCGTGCTGGACAGGGTGAGGGCGATCGCGAACATGCTTGCAAAGATGGAAGCCGTCAGCCACCGCCGCTGCACGGCGCCCCGCACGATGGGCCGGTAAATCTTTTCGGCGAACACGATCACGCTGTCCGCAACGCGGCGCTGAAAGCGGATGATGAAGCCCTCGCCCTGCGGCTTGAGACCGGACAGGTGGCTGGGCAGGATCAGCAGGGCCTCGATCAGCGAGAACGTCAGGGCAAAGATCACGACCAGCGAAATCTGGCGGACGATCTGGACCTCGGCGCCGGAGAGGAACATCCACGGCGCGAAGGCGATCATGGTCGTCAGCACCGCGAATACGACCGGCTTGAGCACGAGCTGCGTGCCCACAATCGACGCCTCGACGCCGCGCTTGCCCTGTTCCACCTGCCTGTGAATCGCCTCGCCCACAATAATGGCGTCGTCCACCACGATCCCGATGACGAGCAGGAACGAGAACAGCGACAGCATGTTCAGCGAGACGTCGTTCGCGGGGAGAAAGATGAACGCGCCCGCGAAGGCCGTGGCAATGCCGACGCTCACCCACAGCGCCACCTTGGGCCTCAGGAAAAGCACCAGAACGATCAGCACCAGAAGCAGGCCGTAGAAGGCGCTGTTGCTGATGGTCTCCATACGGTCGAAATAGGGCTTCGAGAGATCCCAGAACTCCTCGATGACCACCCCGTCGGGCAGCCAGGGCTTGGGCTCGTCCAGCCATTTGCGCACGGACTCCGAAGTGCGGACCACGTTGACGGTATCCGTGCTCTCCACGGCCAGCACCGCGCCGGGCTTGCCGTTGTAGCGCCGGATGGATTCCTGATCCACGAAGGCATCGGTGACCGTGGCCACGTCGCCCACCTTGATGACCGCCCCGTCCCCGGTCTGGCGCACGACGATCTCCTCGAACTCCTCGCGCGTATCCGCCAGGTTGCGCGCCCGCAACTGAACCTCGCCGGTCTCTGTGCGTACGGTTCCCGAGGACAGGTTTACCGAGCTGGCGCGAATGGCGCGCACGACCTCGTCGAAGGTGAGGCCGTAGCGGCGCATGGCGGACTCGGAGAGTTCGACGGCCACTTCTTCCTGGCGGATCCCGAAGACACCCACCATTGAGGCGCCGGGCTGCATGGCGAGTTCGTCCCGGGCCCGGTCCACGGCGCGCTTGAGCTTCTTTTCCCCGGCGTCGCCATAGACGGCGAGCAGCATCAGCGTGTTGCGGAAGATACGCTCGCGCACGCGCGGCGGCTCGATGTCGCTGGGCAATGTGCTGATGCTGTCGACGCGCAGCTTCACCTCGTTGATGAACTCCGCGATGTCCACGCGCGGGTTCGCCTCGATGATGATGCGCGCCCGATTCTCGAAAGCGGTCGAGCGTATGCGCTCCATATTTTCCAGATCGACCAGGGACTCCTCGATGCGCAGGACGATCTGCTCTTCCACTTCCTGAGGCGCCGCACCCGGCCAGGGCACGATGATCTCAACCTCGTGCGCGCGGAACGGAGGCCAGACCTCTCTCTCGAGGCTGAGGAAGGCGAGGACGCCCATGATCAGAATGCCGGCCATGAGCAGATTCGCCGCGACGCCGTTCCTCGCCCACCAGGAGACCATGCCTTTCATGGGCTTACTCCGCCCCCCGGGCCGTCTGGGCGGCCCCGGCATTGCCCGTCAAGGGCTCGATCTTCATGCCGTTGCGAACGAGCGGCAGCACCGAAACGATGACGCGTTCGCCCGCCTCCACCCCGCTGCGCAGGATCGCCCGTTCGGGCGAGGAGGAAATCACCTGTACCTTGCGGACTTCGAGCTCGTCGGAGTCGTTGACCACATAGACCTCATCTTCGCCCCTCAATCCCGCACGCGGGATCACGAGAGCGTCGGGAATCTCCCGCCCCTCGATGCGCGCATCCACGAAAAGGCCCACGGCCAGGGGCACGCCCTCGTCCGAGCCTTCGCCATAGGGATCGCTCACCTCGGCGATGGCGTACAGCACGCGGGTGGACGGATCGATTGCACTCTCGGTACGGACGATCCGCCCGTGCCATTCCCGCCACTCGCCCGCCACCGACGCCGACAGATGGACGGCGGGGCCGCCATTTTCAGGCGCGGCGAAGGCGACCGGAAGATTGAGCAACGCCAGCTCGCGGTCGGTAAGCGGCAGGCGCACCTCCACGACCCCCGTTGAGAAGATGCGGCCCAGTTTCGTTCCCGCCGTGACGAACTGACCCGCATCTACGTGCTTTTGGCGAACCCGGCCGTCAAAAGGCGCCTCGATGCGGGTGCGGTCCAGCTTCAATTGGGCGTCGGCCAGATCCGCCCTGGCGGACGCAAGCTGGGCGCGGGCGCGGTCGAGCTGGGGCTGGCGCAGGGTGAGGGGCGAGGCCGTGCCTTCTCCCAGCTCTTCCCAGTCCTGCCGCGCCAGTTCGGCTTCGGCCTTCTCCCGCTCCAGCGCCTGTTCCGCGTCGGCCACGCGGGCCCGCGCCCGGACGACGCCCAGCTTGTAGTCGGCATCCTCGATCCGGACGAGAAGCTGCCCTTCCTCGATGATTCCACCGTCCACGAATTGAGGCGCCACATGGACGATCCGCCCACTGACCTGCGGAACCAGATCGATTTCCTTTCGCGGGCGGACTTCGCCCTGCGTGATCACTTCAAGCCTGACCGACTCGCGTTTGACCGGCTCGATAAAGGCGCCGACGGGACGCGGCCCCTGATCCTTTTTCTCAGGCTTGGGCGCCGTGGCCATGAGCAGGGCGATGGCGATACCCGCCAGAATCAGAACCAGTACGGGCGCAACTATCATCAGCCGTCTCATTCCGCCCCTCTCCGGATCTGGTATGCGGCCTGTATCCCGGCCGGCGGTCTGGCGAAATGCGGGGCGCCAAGCGCCAGATAGAGGCGCACCCGGTTGGTCAAACGTTCTGCACGAATGGAAATGTAATTGCTCTCGGTACTGAATCGCCGGGCCTGAGCGTCGAGCAGATTGAAGATATTGGCGACGCCGCTCGTGTACTGACGTTCCGCCAGCTTCTCCGCCTCGACCGCCTCCTCGAATGCGGCCTGAAGCGCTTCCGACTGCGTGGCCAGGCTCGCCTCGGCGGTCAGGGCGTCCTCGGCCTCCTGAAAGGCGGTGAGCGCCGCCGCCGCATAGTCGTAGAGGGCGGCCTCGGCCTGCGCGCGTTCGAAGCGGATATCCGCCCTGAGCGCCCCGCCCCGGAAAACGGGCTGCAACAAGCCGCCGATCACATTGCCCGCCAGACGCCTGGGATCGAGCAGATCCTCGAAGTCGGGACCGCTGGTATCGACCGAGCCGGTCAGGGTGAGGCGCGGCAGCAGCGCCTTGCGG
>JBKHIN010000279.1:0-4611 GCA_046538635.1 Alphaproteobacteria bacterium | reverse complement strand
CACTTTCGGCTTTGCGGACTCCTGCGGGCCGCCGGAAGCCGGTTCCGCCGCGGCCTGGGCGGCCGGCGGCTCCTGTTTTTCGCTCTCCGTGTCCTTCGGTTCGGGAGTTCCCGGGGGGCGCTGGGCCGGGTCTTCGCCGCTGCGGGCCTTGCGGATCAGGTCGCCCAGACGCTCCAGCATGTCGGCGCGCACGGCCCGGTTGCCGCACACCCGGAAGCCCGAGGCGGCATAGAAAACGGGCGTCGTCCCCTCCTCCACCGGCACCGAGCACAAGCCCGGCGCGGGCGGCGTGGGCGCGGAGGCGCCGGGCACGGCCGCCTTTCCGAAAATGTCGTTCTGCACGCCCCACAGGATCACCAGCAGGCGGGACTGGGCGGGCTTGAGCAGACCGGGGAAATAGAGGCTGAACTCGCCGAAGCGCACACCGTAGCGGCGCAGCACGCCGCGGTTCGTCTGATCGAGCGCACGCACCTCGCCGGCCACGTCCCGCCGGTCGAGCAGGCCGAAATTTTCCACCAGCCGGTAGGCGATGCCGCGCACGAGGCCCGTGAGCGGGGCCTCGCCGCCCACGCTCGATTCAACCGGGGCGGCGGATGCCGAATTCTTGTCCGTTACCGCCGCATGAAGCTCCATCAGCGTGCCGAGCTGGCGCTTCAGGTGATCCTTCACCCAGGTCTGGAGACGCCTTTCGACGGGCTCGCGCAGGCCGTGGTCGAGCAGGTCGTCGGCGACGACCTCCACACGGGGGCTCAATCCGTCCGCACCCGGAACGAGACGGGCGACAGGCTGGCCCATCCACCACAACCGGCCGTGGTCGGACAGTTCGATGGTTTCGTCCTTCGCCGCCGCAAGCTGGTCCGCCCGCGCATTGACCATGACGCGCAGGGCCTTCTGGGCGGCCGCGCGCAGCGCCTTGCCGTCCACGCCCCGTGCGCGCGGGTCGGGCACGAAACGGAAGCCCTGAAGGCGGCCGACATATTGCTCCTCGACCGTGACGTCGCCTTCGGAGGACACCTCCGAGTGCAGTTCCTCGTTCTGCTTCAGGCGCTTCATCAGCACGCTGGTGCGCCGGTCGATGAAGCGTTCGGTCAGGGCCTCGTGCAGGGCGTCGGAAAGCCGGTCCTCCACGGCCCGCGTGCGCTCCTGCCAGTGGGCCGGATCGTCGAGCCAGTCGGACCGGTTGGCGATGAACGTCCAGGTGCGCACATGGGCGAGCCGCGACGCCAGCGCGTCGATGTCGCCGTCGGTGCGGTCCAGCTTGGCCACATGGCCGCTCACCCAGTCGTCGGGCAGCCTGCCCTCGCCCTCGATCAGATGGCGGTGGACGGAGGTCAGCAGGCGGACATGTTCGTCCGGGGTGATGTTGCGGAAATCGGGGATCTGGCAGATTTCCCAGAGGCGCTTCACGTCGCCCGGACCGGAGATGCGCGCCTGCACGTCGGCCATGTCGGACATGGCCTTGAGGGCGAGCAGGTCCGACGCCGCGCGGGCGCGCGCCAGCCCCTTCTCCGGCGCGGGCGCTTCCAGGCTGTCGATCAGCGCGTCGGGCGAGGCGAAATCCAGCTCGCGCGAGCGCCACTGCAGCACGCGGACGGCGTCGAAACGGTGGCTTTCGATCTGCTCCACCGTCGCCGGATCGACTTCGCCCACCTCGCCCGTGGGCCCGAAAGTACCGTCATTGAGATAACGCCCGGCGCGGCCCGCGATCTGCCCGATCTCGTGGGGCTTGAGCGAGCGCATGCCCGTGCCGTCAAACTTGCGCAGGGACGCGAAGGCGACATGGTCCACATCCATGTTGAGGCCCATGCCGATGGCGTCGGTGGCCACCATGAAATCGACGTCGCCGGACTGGTAAAGCTCCACCTGGGCGTTGCGCGTGCGCGGGCTGAGCGCACCCATCACCACCGCCGCACCGCCGCGCTGGCGGCGCACCAGTTCGGCGATGCCGTAGACCTGCTCGGCGGAGAAGGCCACCACGGCCGAGCGCCGCGGCAGGCGGCTGATCTTCTTGGAGCCCAGATAACCCAGTTCCGAAAGCCGCGTGCGGCTGATGAAATGGGCGCCCGGCACGAGCTGGCGGATCAGCGGGCGCATGGTCTCCGCGCCCAGGAACAGGGTCTCCTCGGTGCCGCGCGCATGGAGCAGCCTGTCGGTGAAGACGTGGCCGCGCTCGAAATCGGCGCAGAGCTGGATCTCGTCCACCGCCAGAAACGCCGCCTCGCGCGACAGCGGCATGGACTCCGCCGTGCACACGAAATAGCGCGCCGAGGGCGGCACGATCTTTTCCTCTCCGGTGATGAGCGCCGCCGCCTCCGGCCCGGCCTGGGCGGCCACCCGGTCGTAGATTTCGCGCGCCAGCAGCCGCAGGGGCAGTCCGATGATCCCTGAGCGATGCCCCAGCATGCGCTCCACGGCGAAATGCGTCTTGCCCGTGTTGGTCGGGCCCAAGACGGCCATGACCCTGCCGCCTTGCGCCAGCCGGCCCCGGGCCGCCGGTCTGGTGTGTTGCGCCATTTAACGCCTGATAGCCATTTAACGCCGGAGTGACGAATCCCTCCGGTTTCTGAGGACACGGGAGCGTGTCTCCCCACTATGGCCGCACAATTGCGGACTCCGGTGCCGATTGCAAGGGCGGGAGACGCAAGAAGGGCGCGGGCGGGAGGCCTCAAGGCAGGCAAACCGGCGGCAAGGCCGCGCGGGCCGAAGCCGGCGGAAGAAAATTTTCGCCCATCGGCGGGAAGCGGCCCCCTTGCGGAACGGCAAGCGGTGGCGCCCTCCCGGCGAGGCGCCCTTCGCCCGGACCCGGCTCCGGATTGTTCCTTAAGCGGATGGTAACCCCGGAGGTAACCCTGAATAAACTCCGGCCTGCCATCATCCCGTTCTGTCTGCATCCGGAACAAGCGCAACGGAGACGCTCTCAGACCCGGCCGGCAACTCTTTGGATTGCCGGCGCCGCCGGAACCGGATATGCGCGCCGGCGTTCAGAAAAACGTAGAACATCCGGCTCCATGATCGGGTCATGACTCCGCACTGAGAAGGTGACACAACATGTCCCACACTTCCGAAAACGAATTTCGTTCCAGGCCATCGTCCGAGGGCGGCGCCGAATCCGTGCGACACTCGGCGCAGGAGGTCGCAGAAAGCGCAAGGGAGGCCGGAGCGCGCGTCGCCGGCACCGCGCGCGCCGAAGCCGGCTCCGCGGTGGAGAGCGGGAGAGAGCTGATCGCTTCCCGCCTCGACAACATCGTCGCGGCCCTCCATGCCTCCGCGGACGAACTTCAGCACCGGGACGACCGGCTGAGCGAGGGCGTCGTGATGCTCGCGGACCAGGTCCGTTCCGCGGCCCGGCATCTACACGAACAGGACCTGCAGGGCCTGTCCCGGGAATTGTCCTCATTCGCGCGCCATTATCCGGGGATCTTCCTGGGCGGGGCCGCCGTGCTCGGCTTCGCCGTCAGCCGGCTGGCCACCGCGCCCGAGCCGCAAGGCCGCGGCTACCGCCCCGGCAAGCCAACCGAAGGAGGCAGGCCATGACATCTCCGGACATTCAGCCGAAGCCCGCAGGCAGGCGCCCCTATGAATCCCGTTCGGTCGCCGACCTGCTGCGCGACCTGGTTTCCCAGACGGGGCATCTGGTCCGGCAGGAAATCGCGCTGGCCCGGGCGGAGGTCGGCTCGAAAGCCTCCAATCTGAGCACGGGCCTGATCACGCTGGCCATCGGCGCGGTGCTCTCGCTGGCCGGGCTGATCGTGCTTCTCGATTCCGCGGTTTACGCCCTGGCGGCCACAATGCCCCCGTGGGCGGCGGCGCTCGTGGTCGGCGGCGTGGTCCTCATCATCGGCCTGCTGTTCCTGTTCAGCGGGCAGTCCGAACTGTCCGCACGCAACCTGATGCCGAGACGGACCGCACGCACGGTGCGCGAAAGCACCCGCTTCGGGAAGGAGAGAAGGGAATGAACGACCATCGCACGCCCGCCGAAATCGAGCGTGAAATCCACGAAACGCAGGCAAACATTGATTCCACGTTCGAGGCCCTGAGAGGAAAATTCTCTCCGGGCGAACTATTCGGACAGACCGTGGATTATCTGCGGGACAGCGGTACGGATGTCGGCCGCACCTTCATGGGCCAGGTCCGCGACAAGCCCCTGCCGGTGGCCCTGCTGGCCGCCAGCCTTGCATGGCTGATGGTCTCCGAAGGTGGCGTACGCCGCCGGGAGGAACATCACGGACCGTCGCGGCAGCGCTTCGGCCGCGAACGCTACCGGGATATAGATGAGGCCGACGTCGAGACGCTCACGCAGTACAGAAACTGTTTCCGGGCGCTCGCCAATGTGCGCCCGCGCATTGAGGAATCCGGCGAGGAGTTCGCCAACCGGCTCTATCCGGCGATGGCGGAAGCCCTGGGCGTGAGGCAGGAAGCCGCCGAGCGGCCGGAACGGTTCAGGAAACGGATCGAGCGGGCGTTCGACGACCTGTCGGTAAGAGCCGAGCGGGCGCAGCGCAAGATCTCCAGACAGGCCCGCCCGCAATGGCGCCGCGGCCGCGAGCAAGCGCGCGAGGCGTCGGAAACGGCGGGCTACCGGGTGCGCCGCGCCGGCGAACAGGCCCGCCA
>JBKHIN010000278.1:0-4624 GCA_046538635.1 Alphaproteobacteria bacterium | reverse complement strand
GATCTGAAAGGAAAGAGACATGCCCCGCTGGAGTGTTGAAGGGCGGCGGATCATCGACGATGACGGCACGATCAAGCGCCGCCCGCTGGATCATGGCCGCTTCCTGCCCGCCACGCGCGGGAGCGGCCTCGGCTCGGATGACACCTTCGAGCAGATCGAAGGGCTGCTGAACCAGGTCGAGATCGTCCTGTCCGGCAACAGCGTCACCATCACGGATTCAGGCGCGAACGGCGCCCATGGCAGCCTGACGCTGTTCACCTGCCCCTTGGGCCTCGTGCAGGTGTTCGGCGCCTATGCCTCGCTGACGATCACGGCAGGCGACGGCGGCATTGCGGACGCGGCCGAGGTGGTGGCCGCCATCGGCACCACGGCGACGGCGACGGACGATGCGTCGCTGACGGGGACGGAAGCCGATATCGTGGCGTCCACGGCCATGACCCTGTCCGGCGGCACGAACGGGCCCACGAAGCTGCTCTCGACGGACAGCGAGACACCGGCCATTTTCGACGGCACGTCCACGGCCGTTGCGCCCAAGCTGAATTTCGCCGTGCCCGCCGACGATGCCTCGGATGACGATACGCTGTCCGTGGACGGCGAAATCCTGATTACGTGGCTCGCCTTCGGCCCGCACGATCTCTGACGGTTGCCTGTGAAGGGACATTGGGGTAGGCTGACGGTTATTCGTTAAATCCATTCACAAACTGAGAGAGCGGAAGGTGTGCGGCCCGGATGTGCTTGATGAGGCATCCGGGCCGTGCCACGTTCGGGGTGCGTTGCTGGCCCTCCGTAGGCGGCGCATCCTTTCCCCATGATCGACGAAGCCGACAAGCTCAACATTATGAATGCCGCGCTGACGGCTTTCTCCGATTCCCCGCGCGGCAGCCTGGGCAGCGGCGGCGCCAACATCACCCCGCTGGAACGGAATTACGAGAACATCGCCGAAATGGCGCTGACCTCCGGGCCGGAATGGCGCTTCGCCACGCGCACGGAAGCGCCCTCGTTAATCGGCGAGCGCAGCGACGACCTTCCCTATGACTACGAATGGAGCCTGCCGAACGATTCCCTGGAGGTCCGCAAGGTGATGGTCGATCAGGTCGATTGGGAAGTATGGGACATCGAATCGGACGGCGAAAAGAAAATCCTCCTGATCGACCACGATACCGACGTGCTTGTGCGCCATATCGTGCGCGCCGGGGAAAGCACATGGCACCCGTCCTTCCGCATGGGCGTACAGAAGATGCTCGAAGCCGTGCTCGCCCGCGCCTTCTGGGAAGACGAGAACGCGGCCAGGGCCCTGGAACAGGATGCGCGCGGCTTCTTCTCGCTTGCCAGCGCCCGGCAGGGGCACCGGCGCTCCTTCGAAAGCCAGAGCGTAAGGAGGCGCCGCCATGGCCGCCCGCCGGCTTAGCACGCCACAGACGGAATTCTGGCGCGGCGAACTGCGGCCGGAGCTGACGGGGCTGACCGATCCGCGCAAGGTGCTGCAGGGCTTGCGCACGGCCACCAATGCCCGGCCCCTGACGACCGGCCAGCTATCGCGGCGCTACGGCACCGTGTTCGTCAGTGCGCTGGACGGGCAGGCGGTGCTTGCCGATTACGTCACCGCAGCGGGGACGGATCTGATTCTGGCTTTCTCGGACACGAAGATGGAATCCTTCCGGCTGACGGACGGCTTCAAGGTCGGGGAGCTGACGGGTGCGCCCTGGGTGACCGCGGACCTTTCGACGCTGACCTTCGCCGCCGATAACAACAAGCTCTACGTCGCCAGCCAATCCTTCTGGCCGCGGGTGCTCGAATTCGACGAATCGGCGCAGACCTGGTCGATCAGTAAATATGCGTTCGGCGATGGCCTCGGCAATTCCAAGCTGCAGCCCTATTTCAAATTCGACGATGCCAAGGACATTACCCTCGCGGTCGATGCCTACAGCGGCTCGGGCGTGACCGTCACGGCGTCGGCGGACATCTTCACGAGCGACCATGTGGGCGCGCGGCTGCGCTATGTGTTCCGTGAGCTGGACATTACCGGCTTCACCGATGCTCAGAATGTGACCGCCGATGTGGTCGATGAACTGCCGCCTTCCTATGACGTCACGGTGGACGACGCCTCCGGCTTCCGCATCGGGGAAGTGGTCGTGGGCGCGGACAGCGGGGCCGAAGGGCGCATCATCGGGATCAATTTCGGGACGAACGTCGTCCAGATGGTGATTACCAAGGGCTATGAGGGCCCCGAGGATACCGAAGAGCTGGACGGGCCCAGCCATACCTCCGAGATCAATGGCACGCCCTCCAAGGTAGCCACGCCGCCCGCGACCCTGATCTGGGATGAACAGTTCCTTTCCGATGCGCGCGGCTATCCGGGCGCCGTGAGCATCTTCCGCAGGCGGCTGTGCTTCGTGGACTGGCCGCAAAAGGAAGCGGCGATCTTCCTGTCCGCCTCGAACGATTTCAACGACGGGGATGTGGAAGGCGGCACCGCCCGGGACGCCATTCTGGATTTCGTCAAAGGCGCGAAAATCTCCCGGGTCTTCTATGCCGTGGAAGCGGAGAACCTGATCCTGCTGGGCGATGACCGGGTCTGGTACGTGCCGGACGATAATGACGTGGGGGACATTACGCCCGCCTCGATTTCCTTCGCCAAGGTGGAAGAGACGGGGGCGGCGCAGGTCAATCCCGTGATCTTCGGCGATACCGTGACCTTCGTCGAAGCCGGGGGCAACCGCATCATGGGCGTGGTGCCCACGGGCCAGCTACGCCGCCCGTGGCGGCTGGAAGATTTAAGCCGGGATAATTCGCACCTGCTGAGCTCGCCCGTGGCGCTGGGGGTCACCGCCGGGAACGACGAAGCGCCCGAGCGCTATATGTTCGCCGTGAACGGCGACGGCACCATCGCCGCCATGCACCGCCACAACGACGTGGACGATTCCGGTCTGCGGCGCGACATCATCGGCTGGTTCCCGTGGGAAACGGAAGGTTCGTGGAAGTCCATCGCCAGCGTGCGCGGGATCGTCTATGCGGCGCTTACCCGCGACATAAGCGGCGACACATGGATGGTCGAGCGTTTCGAGCAGGGCCGGCACTTCGACTCGGCGGCCGTGGAGTCGGCCCATGAGCTGATTTCATGGGTGGATTCGGCGGGCAACAATATCGTGGATTCGGCGGACAACGACATCGTGACGTCGCAGGGCGGCCTTGGGCACCTTGCCGGCGAGACGGTCGCGGTGATCGACGGCAACCGGGACTATGGCGATTTTACGGTGGATGCGGACGGTTTGATTTCGGATGAGCGGCTGGACGGCGTAAGCTATGATGCCGGCCTGGCGTTCACGGTCACGGTTTCGCCTTTTGTGGTCAGCCCGGAAGATTCGCGCAGGAAGGGCACGCGGCGCACGGCGGTCAAGAAATTCGCGGTGGACGTCTATGAGACGGTGGGGCTGACCGTGAACGGCGAGCCGCTGCATCGCTCCACCTGGGACGACCTGGACAGCGATCCGGCGCCGCTGACGGGCATCTTCTGGGTCCGGGTGCTGGGCGTCGTGCTCGGCCAGCACGACGTAAGCATCACACAGCCGCGGCCCGGGGCGCTGACCATCCGGGCGCTGATGGCAGAGGTAGCGTACTGATATGGGCGAAGTCCTGTCCGGTGTCGGACAATTCATCTCCGGCAATTTTCAGGCCGAAGAGGCGAAGCGCGAAGCGCAACTGCTGGAAATCCAGGCAGACGAGGTTTCCGCCGCGCTGACGGGCGAACTGAATGAAACGCTGGGCAACATTGATGCCGCACTGGCGATCTCCGGGCGCGATCCGACGAGTCCAACCGCATCGGCGCTGAGCCGGAAGACGGCGGAGGCTGGCGCGCGGAACATCTCGACGGAGCGGGTTAATCGCCTGACGCGGGCTGCCGCCATTCGCCGCGGCGGCAAGGCGGCGCGCACACAGGGCATCATCGGCCTTGCCGGTGGCGTGGTTGGCACGGCGGCCGACGTCGCCACGGGGCTTGCTCAGCCGACGACGTTCACAAGCCGCAGGGTGGGGTGACCATGGCGCGGGTTCCTGTCGATACACGGCGGCGCAGCTTTACCGACCCGGCGGCCGGGCGCACGCCGATCAATCCCCGGCAGATCGAAAGCGCGTGGGCAACCCTCGGTCAGGCGGCGGAATCCCTGCACGGCGCGGTGGATGCCGCGCTTGTCGATGAAGGCCGGGAGCTGGGCGAGAAAGACGTCAGCCGCGACGAAGACGGCAACTTGCAGGTGCGCCAGCCCGGGTTCTTCGGAAAGCTGTTGCCCGAGCACGCCGAGGCCCGGCGTCAAGCCGCGCTGGCCGGCTATCTGGCGGGAGCGGAAAAGGACATACGGGAAAACCTCACGGAACTGAGGAAAAAGGAAGGCAACCGCACCAACGCTCCTGCCTTCAATACCGAGGCAATGGCGTTCGCCCGAAAGATGCGCGATGACGCGCCGCCCGATTTCAGCTCGCAGGTCTTCAACCTGGCGACCCGTGAGGCCGAGCGCGTCAGTCGGGGTATTCAGCGCACGGCGGAACGGGTAGAGCTGCAGAAGCAGGAAGGGGCGCTGCGCGCATCGCTCGGGGAAAAAGAAAACCAGATGATGGCGCTGGCCCGCGA
>JBKHIN010000277.1:0-4666 GCA_046538635.1 Alphaproteobacteria bacterium | reverse complement strand
GTCCTCCCCCTTGCAGGGGGAGGAAATTCCCTCGGTTAAGCGGTTGCCGGGGGCTAAAGAACTGGCGTTAGGTAGCAGCGTGATGTCCAAATCAAAACTGAAACTCGCCGCCGTGGACGGGGAAGCGCGCGTCGGAGAAAGCCGCGACCTGCTCCGTATCGTGATCGTCGGCCATGTGGATCACGGCAAGTCCACCCTGGTGGGCCGCCTGTTCCATGACACGGGCAGCCTGCCGGAGGGCAAGTACGAGGCCATCAAGGCCATGTGCGAACGCCGCGGCATGCCCTTCGAATGGGCGTTCCTGATGGACGCCATGCAGGCCGAACGCGACCAGGGCATCACCATCGACACCAGCCAGATCTGGTTCAAGACGGCGCGGCGCGACTACACGATCATCGATGCGCCCGGGCACAAGGAATTCCTCAAGAACATGATCACCGGCGCGGCGCAGTCCGACGCCGCGCTGCTGGTCATCGACGCGGGCGAGGGGGTGCAGGAACAGTCGCGCCGTCACGGCTATCTGCTGCATCTGATGGGCGTGCGCCAGATCGCCGTCGCCGTGAACAAGATGGACCTGATTGATTTCGACCGGGAGCGCTTCGCGCGCATCGAGGCGGAATACCGGGATTATCTGCGCTCCATCGGCGTCGAACCACAGGTTTTCATTCCCGTCTCGGCACGCCGGGGCGACAACATCGCCGTCCGCTCGAAGACCATGTCCTGGTATGAGGGGCCCACGGTGATCGAGGCGCTCGACGCCTTCACGCCGGCGAAAGCGCCGGTGGACCAGCCTTTGCGCCTGCCGGTGCAGGATGTCTACAAGTTCGACGAGCGGCGGATCATCGCGGGGCGTATCGAGTCCGGCCGTCTGAGTGTGGGCGACGAACTGGTGTTCTCGCCCTCCAACAAGACGGCGCGGGTGCGCTCCATCGAGGCCTGGTCGGCAAGGAGCGATATCCGTCCGCCTCAAAACGCCGTAGCCGGACAGTCTGTGGGCATCACGCTGGACGAGCAGATTTTCGTGAAAAGGGGCGATCTCGTCAGCCATGCGGAACGGGCGCCGGTGGAGACGGATGTTTTCCGGGCCCGGATTTTCTGGCTGGGCCGCACGCCGCTCTCGCGGGGCGCCACGCTCAAACTGAAGCTGGGCACGGCGGAAACGCAGGTGAGCGTGCAGGCCGTGGAGCAGATCGTGGACACGGCTACGCTCGGCCATGCAAAATCGGACCGGATCGAACGCAACCAGGTGGGCGAGGTGGTGTTGCGCTCGAGGCGCATGCTGGCGCTGGACGAGTTCGCCACACTTGCAGCCACCGGACGGTTCGTGCTCGTGGAAAAGGGGCATATCGTGGGCGGCGGCATCGTCTCGATGGAGGGCTATGCCGACCAGCGCGAGCTGATCACGCGGCGTTCCACGAATATCACCCGCGTGGCCCACGGCGTCACCGCGGAGGAACGCACGGCGCGCAACGGCCACCGGGGCGGCGTCATCTGGCTCACCGGGCTTTCGGGCGCGGGCAAGTCCACGCTGGCGGCGGCGCTGGAGAAACGCCTGTTCGACAAGGGCTACAACGTCTTCGTTCTGGACGGGGACAATGTGCGCCACGGGCTCAACGCCAATCTGGGGTTCTCGCCCGAGGACCGGGCGGAGAACATCCGGCGCGTGGGCGAGGTGGCGGCGCTGTTCGCGCGCGCAGGCTTCGTGGTGGTAACGGCCTTCATCTCACCCTATCGCTCCGACCGGGAACGGGCGCGCACGGCCGCCGGTGAAGACTTCCACGAGATTTACGTCCGGGCCGATCTTTCCGTATGCGAACAGCGGGATCCGAAGGGCCTTTACCGCAGGGCGCGCGCCGGGGAAATTCGCGAATTTACCGGCGTTTCGGCACCCTACGAGGAGCCTGAGGCGCCGGATTTCACAGTGGATACCGGGGCGAATGATGTCGCGGCCTGCCTCGATCTGCTTGCGGAATATGCGGAAAAGAAGTTCAGGGTGTGAAGTTGTTGTTCAATACCCGCCACCCGCAAAGGACCAGAATCCATGCTGTTTCGGCGCGTTCTTGAGCATGTCCGTTCACAGAACTGGTTTGCGGTTGCCGTGGACTTTTTGATCGTCGTCACCGGCGTAGCCCTGGGTTTGCAAGCACAGGAATGGTATCAGCGAAGCAAGGACCGTGAAAAAGAAAGAACCTACCTGGTGCAATTGTCATCCGACTTTGCGGGCATTGAAAGGGCGATCGGGCAGTGCCTTGCAGTGTACAGGGAAAGTCTGGAGGCGATCGAGTATATCTCCCGAACGATTGATGCAGGCACCACGCCCGTAAAGGCGCAAGAAGGCGGCCGCGACGCTTTTTCGGAAGCACTGCTCAAGCTTACGGCCGACACGACTCCGGCAGGCCGGTCGGCGGCCTTCGTTGAGATAATTTCCTCAGGCAAGTTGAACGTTCTGCGTGACCGGCGACTCCGCAATGCTCTTATCGCCTACGATCAGCGCGCGCAGCGCGACTGGGAGATCTGGCGTGTCACGCGGAGCGAAACAAGCGGATACTATCGTGCTCTCTATGAAAATGTCGAGGTGAGCATCGACCCTGGTAAAAGGAATTTCTCTTCCGTTCGTGATTATGATTTCGATGCGCTGGCCAGCAGCGCAAACTTCAATACGATGTTGAACGTGGTTGCCGGAGGGAAGGCGAACACTCACGCTCTTTGTAAAGGGCAACTGGTTCTGGCTGAACAGGTTCGCACGCTGATCAAAAATAATCCGGCGTTCGGTGGGCGGCGGGATTGACGGCGGTGATCGTTGCTGAAGGCGAAAGGATATCCGCGCTTTACCGTTGGTTCCCCGCCTTCGCAGCCGAACGGCTCCGGCGCAACCGGCTCATGAGCGGGATATCGTAAGTGTCCCGGCGCGGCACGACGCCCGCCCGCGCCAGTTCGGCCTTGAAGCGGCGATAGCGCAGAAGCTGCTCGCGGAAGGGGCCGCCCTGCCGTTCCGCTTTCTTCAACTCGTTTTTAACGTCGTCTGCCAGGCTCATCGCTGGTTCCTTCAGTTGACATTGCGGTTATACAGGAAGAACGCCTCGCCGTCACGGCGGTTCAGCCAGTCCGAAAGCGCGTCGTTGTAGCGCCGCACATGGCGGTGCAGTTCCGGGTCGGCGCCGAAATCGTCGATCTCCAGGCCCACCTCGCCGCGCAGCGTCTGCATGCCGATGCGCCGCCCGTGAGAGTGCCAGTGCTTGTTGTCGGCCAGCTTGAGGGCGATTTCCCGCGCCCTCTGGCGCTTCTGTTTCATCGTCACGCGCGTGCCCGGCTCCGTGGTCCGGTGTACCTTCCAGTCCTTGAACTTGTAGGCGGCGAGCCATTTTTCAAGCAGCGCCACGGACAGATCCCGCGCCTGCTCGAAACGGCGGATCATGGCGAGATCCATGCGGTCCAGCATGTTGAACTCGGCCGGGGAAAGCTCGCCGCGGTGCGATTTGTGGATCAGCTCCTCGATCTTGTCGATATAGCCCAGCGCCGGGACGAGATAGCGCTCCTCCCGGTCCGGCACCTGCGGGTCGATGGGCCCCAAAGAGGAGGAATAGTCCATATAGATGCGGTCGCCGGACATGCAGAAAATGGTGCCCGCCGACATGGCCATATTTGGGACCAGAAACAGGATGTTGGAATAATGGTGGCGCATCACCTCCACGATGTTCTCCGTTTCCTCCACGGAGCCGCCGGGCGTGGTCAGGCAGATGCCCAGCGTGGCGGGCTTGCGCGTGCGGCTTTCGCGGTGGTGCTCCACCATCTGTTCCAGAAAGTTGCGGAACTGGCGCGAAATGCCGGGCCAGATCTCGCCGTAGAAAAACAAGAGGTCGCAGTTCAGCGCCCGTTCGATATGGCGCTCGCTTTCCTCCACGGCGTCGAAAACCGCCTGGTCCATCAGCGGAAGATTGTTGTGCATGACGCCCCCGTTACCCACGCCGACGGTGATTCGGTTCGCCGAATTCTAACCCGGGCGCCGCCTTGGGTGCGGCGGGGAATCGCGAACCGGATTTGCGTTTTACAAGCATCGCGAGCAAGGTACAGTACAATAGCGAAAGTAGAGCCTGCCATGCGTAATCAGTTGAGACGGTAGAGCAAAGAGAGGGAGCCGGTGGCGGGACGGCGGAACTGGTCGGACGAGGAGGTGCGCCACGCTCTGGCGCTCTATCTTGTGACGCCTTTCGGCCGCCTCCATTCGCGCAATCCCGATATTACCGCCCTCGCCGAACGTCTGGGCCGCAGCGCCAGTGCCGTAGCGCTGAAGCTGACCAATCTGGCGGCGCTCGATGACAGTCTGCCGCGAAAGGGAATGGCCCATGCAAGCGCCGCCGACCGCCGGGTGTGGCGCGAGTTTCTGTCCGATCCCGCAGGGGTTCTGTCGGCATACCGTGCGCAGGCGGACCAACGGATACCTGCGGGGCCACAGCCCGGTATGGCCGCGTTTGCGGAGGAGGCGGCGGAATTCATACATCGGGAGGGCGGCGAGCGCCGGGCGGAATCCGTGCTGCGCGTTGGTCAGGAATTCTTCCGGCGGATAATTCTGGCGTCTTACCGGGGACGGTGCGCGCTGACCGGCATCGAGGACCGGCGGCTCTTAACCGCAAGCCATATCGTTCCGTGGAGGGAGGATGCGCAACAC
>JBKHIN010000276.1:0-4671 GCA_046538635.1 Alphaproteobacteria bacterium | reverse complement strand
AGGGCTCCGTAATGCGCGCCCAGTTCGTTCAGGCGCGCTTCGAGCATCCCGAAATGCAGGCCTTCCTCGCCGCCGACCCGCGTCCAGTCGTCGAAAAAGGCCCTTTCGCCGATCTCCCGGCCGAAACGGCCGATCAGGTCCCAGGCGAGATCGATGGCGTTGAGTTCGATATGGGCGAGGGCGTGAAGCAAGGCGATGCGCCCCTGCGGGCTGGAGAGCGGCCGTTTGGGCACGTCGCGGGGCGGCAACAGCCGCGGCCGCTCCGGACGACCTGGCCGTTCCGGCATGGGTGGAGGCTCCGCCCCGAATGCCTCGATCCCGCCCGCGCGCCAGGCTTCCGCGGCGTCGCGGGCGAGAGCGGCCTTCCGGGCGGCATCCGGACAGGCCAGGATCGCGGCGGCGCATTCGCCGAGCGAGGGAAGTGGCCAACCGGCGCCGGACTTCACCGTTTCAGGGATTTCACCGCCTCCAGTACTTCATCCACATGTCCGGGCACGCGCACCTTGCGCCAGACCCGCCGGATCACACCCTCACCGTCGATCACGAAGGTGGAGCGGTCGATACCCATATATTTCCGTCCATACATGTTTTTCTCCACCCAGGAACCGTAGCGTTCCACGATCTCTCCCTCTTCGTCCGAGGCCAGGGTCACCTTCAGGCCGTGCCTGGCCTTGAACTTGTCGTGCCGGGGAACGGGATCCCTGGACACGCCGATCACCTCGGCGCCGGCCTTGCGGAACTGCGGCAGATGCTCGCTGAAGGCGATGGCCTCCTTGGTGCAACCGGAGGTGTCGTCTTTGGGATAGAAGTAAAGCACCACAATCCTGTTCCTGAAATCGGCCAGCGACACGTTTCCGCCGCCATCGGCGGGCAACGTGAAAGCTGGCGCCTTGTCGCCTTCTGAAGGGGGGGTCTTGCTTGCCATGTGGTTTACTCCGGGATTAGGGTTTGGCGCACAGATTGTAGTTCAGGCAGCGGTTTCTCCGGATTCGATGATTCGCGGCCAGCGTGCAAACCGCAGGGGTTCGCCGTTGAGCCGTGATCGGGAGCCACGGTTAGGGACAGAAGAAGCGCCCGCCGTCAAGCCGAGACAGGGTGGACTGAAGCGGTGATCCGCAGAACCGGGCGACATCTTCTGGAACTCCTATCCGTCCTGGTGGCTGTGCTCGCCTTGCTGATCGCGGTCAGCGCCTTCGTGCTGTCGCGCGGCCCGGTGCCCATCGACGCCCTGACACCGGCCATCGAGGACGAACTGGGCAGGCGCCTGGGCGGCATGACCGTCACCGTGGAAAAGGCCTATCTGGAATGGAAGGCGGGCCAGAGGGCGCTCTATGTCAGTGTGCGGGATGCCCGTTTCCGCGAGTCCTCGGGCCGGGAAGTGGCGCGTTTTCCCCGCCTCAAGCTGGCGGTGAGCGGGCGCGCGCTTCTGCGGGGCAAGCTGGCGCCGGTGCGGGTGGAACTCAACGGCGCCAGGGCCGTACTCATCCGCTCCGCCGAAGGCCGCATCAGCCTGGGCTTCGGCCGGAACCGGCCCCAGGACGGGCAGGAGAGGCCGCCGCTGCTGGACAGTGATCCGCTCGACCTGCTGGTCAACCTGCTATCGGGAGAGCAGGGGGACGGATCGGGCGGAGAAAGCTGGCGCTTTCTCACCGATATCGTCATCTCCGACGCCAACCTCACCTTTTTCGACGCGGCCTCCCAGACCTTGCTGCGCGCCCCGGAGGCGACGCTCGCCTTCACGCGCCGCCCTCACGGAATCCAGGCCCTGTTGCGCACCGATCTCGATATCGGCGGTGTGCCGTGGAAAATCGCGCTTGAGGCGAACTACCGGACGCTGGAACGCACGGCCGAGGTCGATTTCGAGTTCGAGGAGATGCGTCTGTCAAGGCTGGCGGCGACCATTCCGTTTCTTCGCGCCCTGCGCGACGTGGACGTCCCCCTGCAGGGGCGGGCCCATCTGGCCATCAACACCAACGGAGAGATCGCCTCGGCGGATCTGAATCTGAAAGCCGGATCGGGGCACCTTTCCGTACCCGGATTGTTTGCCGAGCGGGTCGCGGTCGATTCGGCCATTGTGGCGGGCGTCTTCGATCCCGATACCGGCGCGCTGGAATTGCGGCGCCTCCAGTATCTTGCCGACCGCAACCGGGCCACGTTCAAGGGGGCCGCGAAGCTGGACTTCGAACCCGGCACGCTCCGGCTGTCAAGCATGGATCTCGATCTCGACGGCAGGGACATGAGCATCAATGTGCCCAGCATGTCGGGCGGCACGGCAAAGTTCGATCACGTTACGTTCCGTGGACGTATGGAGGCGGACGAAAACCGTCTCGGAGTGGAGATGTTCCAGCTTGCCGACGGCTCGGCGACGATCTTCATGCGCGGAAACTATGCGTGGGGAGGGGCGACGCCCGCACTGTTCCTGGAAGGCGGTTTCACTAATCTGCGCCTCAACCAGCTATTGATGCTGTGGCCGGTCAATGCCGGTTCCGGCGCACGGGAATGGGTCGCCGACCATATGCGGGAGGGCATTCTTACGCGCGCGGAATTCACACTGGATGCGCCCGAGGGCACGTTCGGCCGCGGTTATCTGCCGAACGAGGCTCTGAAGCTCGAATTTCAGGTCAGGGACCTGGTGACGACCTATATTCGCGGCCTGCCGCCAATCACCGGCGTTCATGGACGCGGTCTGCTGGAGGGCGACCGGTTCGTCATGGAGGAGCTTGAGGGCACGGTAGGCGATGTCCGCGTTACGGGCGGCAGGGTCTTCATCGACGAACTTCATGTAACGGGTACGGACGGAACCATCGATGCGGTTTTGCAGGGACCGGTCAGCACCATTCTGGACCTTCTGGACCGGGGGCCCTTCGGTTATCCGAGCCGGTACGGAATCGATCCACATTCCGTGGGCGGACAGGGTGGCGTCCGCCTGCAAGTGACACTGCCCATGCGCAAATCCATCGACGTTGCCGACGTCGAGTTCGCGGCTGCCGCCAATATTGAAAATCTCAGCGTACCCCGGGTGATCCGCGGCATGGACCTGACGGAGGGTGACGTCCTGCTTCAGGTGAACGGCGCCGGACTGACAGGCAAGGGCGATGTGTTGCTCAACGGCATTGCCTCGGATGTCCGCTGGCAGGAGGTCTTCGACGGCTCGCAGGCCGATCCCTCCACCTTCGAGGTAAAGGCCACCCTGGACGGGCCGGCCCGCCGCCGCCTCGGTTTCGATCTTTCACGATATCTCAGCGGGTCGATGGAGCTCGACCTGAAAGCGACGGGCCGCGCGGCCCGCATCAGGAAACTGGACGTCGGAGTCGATTTACGGGACGCCGCGGTTCATGTTCCCGGCGCGACCTGGGTCAAGCCGGCGGGCTCCGGTGCGGCCATGCGCATGACCGTGGCCTATCCCGAAGAGGGCGGCCTCCATGCCCGGAACATCGCGCTGGACGGGGAGGATATTGCCGTACGCGGAGAACTGCGCATTGCCGAGGACGGCCGTCTGCTGTCGGCGGAGTTTCCGGGAGCGAAAGTCGGGACACTGATGGAGGTTTCGGCGCATGCGGAGCGTAGCGAGTCGGGCAGGCTGGAACTCGCGGTGGCGGGCGACAGGCTCGATATCGGCCCGGTGCTGGAGGCATTTGACGTCGCCGGAGGGACCGGGGGGGGCGCCGCCGCACAGCGCCGGACCCGCCGCAGCGGGGAGGGCTACACCGTTTCTGTTCAGCTGCGTCAGCTCGGGCTCGCGCGGGGCGTGGATCTCAACGACATCACCTTCGCGCTTGCTCATGACGGCAGAAGATTCGTGGACTTCCAGGTTTCGGGCCTTTTTGACGACGATCATCTGCTGACCGGTTCGATTACCGGGGAGCCGGGCGCCGTACGCACGGTGCAGCTTTATACGGCTGACGCCGGAAACCTGCTGCGCGGCGTGCTGGGGTGGAACAGCATCTATGGCGGCAAGCTGGACCTGCGTGTCCGGCTTGATGACGCGAAGGCGCGCAATGACATGCCGCCGCTGTCGGGGCGCATCGAGGCCAGCGACTTTCGGGTCGTCAACGCGCCGGTACTGGCACGTCTGCTGACCATCGGTTCGCTGACGGGTCTGAGTGAACTTCTGCAGGGGGCCGGCATCGGCTTCGACCGGCTGGATTTGAAAGTCAGCTCGGACGGCCGCAATCTGGCGCTTGAGGACGGCCGCGCGTTCGGTCCTTCGCTTGGCATCACGCTGGAGGGGACCATGGACCGGATGAGTTTCATGACGGACGTGCACGGCACCATCGTGCCTGCCTATTCGGTGAATACGGCCCTGGGCCGAATTCCCCTGCTCGGCAACCTCTTCGTGGGCCGCAAGGGCGAGGGAATCATCGGCATCACCTACCGGATCGTGGGTGTGGGCGGAAAGTCGGAAATCTTCGTCAATCCGCTGTCGGCCCTTGCACCCGGCTTCCTGCGAAGGCTTTTCGAACTGAACGGCCCGTCGGACGAACGCCGTGTGCTGCCTGACGATGCCGACGTCCCGGGATTCGAGGACGAAGGTCTGGCTCCGGGAGGCAAGGGGAACGTCATGGATCCGGAAACACCGCCTGAGGACAAGTCCGGCACCAAAACCTCCCGCAAAGAGCGCTGACTTGGCTGCCGGCCGCCAACCGCCGGCACTTTCCTCCTTCCACGGCA
>JBKHIN010000275.1:0-4676 GCA_046538635.1 Alphaproteobacteria bacterium | reverse complement strand
CCGATCAGATCGTCCACGCGCCGGGGATCGGAGGCAGTCTCGAAACCGAAGAAGGTGGGAAGACGCTTGAGGAAATACCCCCCATCGATAAGGATCGCGGCTCTGATCATGCCGCGTCCTCCCAATGAAAACGCCCCAGGATTTCGGCAGGCCCAGGATCACGAGGGGCACTGCGTACTCTCAAGGGGCGGATACCGTATTCATATAGCGCAAGACGCCCTGATGGACAATGAATTTGCGCTCCCTCGCGGCGGCCCTGTGCACGTCTTTCGCCCATTGCACCCACCTCACCCCTCCATCTCCAGCGCGAGCCGCGCGGCATTGTATCCGGGAGCGCCCGTCACGCCGCCGCCGGGATGCGCGCCCGCTCCGCACAGATAGAGATTGCGGATCGGCCCCGCCCCGCGCAGCACCTGCGGGTCGGGCCGCAAGGGGCCGAACTGATCGAACGCCAGTTCCCCGTGATGCCAGTGGCCGCCCGAACAGCCGTATTCCGCCTCCAGATCGGCGGGCGTGAACACCTGCGCGCCCAGAACCCGGTCCGGCAAATCCGGAGCAAACGCCGCGAGGCGTCCGATCACCAGATTCTTGAGCCAGTCGCGATGGGCGTCCCAGCCGCCAGCGGGCGCGAAGGGCACGAACTGCATCACGGCGGAGAGCACATGGCAGCCTTCCGGGGCCAGCGTTCCGTCGTGGACGGAGGGTATCACCGCCTCGATCACGGGGAATTCGGTGAACTCGCCGTATTTGGCAGGGACGGCGGCATTTTCCAGATGGTCCAGATCCGGAGCGATCAGGAAACGCCCGTTGAGATAGGCCTTGTCGATGCCCTTGAAGCCGGGCATGCCGTCAAGCGCCAGGTTGATCTTGGCGGCGCGCCCCTCCGAACGCCACTGGCGCAGCGCGCCGGTGAATTCGCTGTCGAATTGTTCCGCCCCCACCAGATCGAGAAAGGTCCGGCGCGGGTCGAGGCTGGAAAGGATGACAGGCGCACGCACTTCCTCGCCGTCCTCGAGCACGATGCCGGTCACCGCATCGCGCTCCACCAGAATGTGCGCCACCCGTGCGCCCATGCGCAACGCAGCCCCCTTCTCGCGCGCCGAGGCCCACAGCGCTTCGCAGACCGCGCCCATGCCGCCGCGCGGATGGCCCACCGCGCCCTTGACGCCCGAACATTCGCCCATCAGCCGGTAGAGCCAGGGCAGCATCGTCCCCGGTTCGCGGGGGCCCAGCGCACCGCCCATCACCGCATCCGCCGCCAGCGTGCCCCGCACGATGTCGCTCTCGAAAGCGCTTTCGACCACATCGGCCGCGCTGGCAAACGCCATGCGCTGAAGCGCGCCGCCGTCCTCGCCCAGCCGTCGCACGGCGCCCGCGACGGGGCGCGTCTCGGCCGCGGCCACGGGCGGCGGCTGCAGCAGGAAGGACTGGAGGCTCCACGCCAGGCGGATCATCCGCTTCTGGAACGAGGCGTAGGCGTCGGCGTCAAGCTTGGAATGGCGGCCGATGGAGGCCCGGTCGTGCCACACATCGTTGGCCAGAACCAGGTGGTCGCCCTCCTCATGCAGGCCGATGGTGGGAATGCGCCGTTCGGAATATTGCAGGCCGTTGCGGTAGAGATTCAGGTCACGGACGATACGCGGATGAAGGCCGTAGAGCAGATGCGCGCAGGTGGACGCCTGGAAGCCCTTGGCGATTTCTCCGGTTCCCGACATGCCGCCGATCTGATCGCGCGCTTCCACGACGAGTACGGATCTTCCAGCCCGCGCCAGATAGGCGGCCGCGGTGAGGCCGTTGTGGCCCGCCCCGATCACGATGGCGTCGAACCGGCTGCTGCTCATCCCTCAGCCTCCCGCCGCCGCCGAAAGATCGGCCAGCGCCTCGCGCGCCGCCAGCAGACCGGCCGCGCCCGGCATGGCGCCGCCGGGATGCATGCCCGCCCCGCACAGATAGGCGCCCTTGACCGGCAGCCGGTAAGTCGCCAGCTCCGGAAGCGGACGGTTGAACCAGGCCTGCGAGGCGACCATGTCAACGCCGTACCACGCGCCGCCCGTCAGCCCCAGCGCCGACTCCATGACGTCGGGCGTCAGAATCAATTGTCCGAGCACGGATTCCTGGAGCCCCGGACAATGCCGCTCCAGCCGTTCCAGCACCTGCCCGGCCAGCCCGGCGCGGCGTTCATCCGTCCACGGCCCGTCCTGGAACTCGTAGGGCACCTGGTGCACGGTGACCGAGAGGACGTGCTTGCCCTCGGGCGCCAGCCCGGGGTCGAGGACCGTGGGCACACTCACTTCCAGCCAGGGCGAGGGCGGCAGCACCTTGCGCTTCCACGCGTCATGGCCGCGCTCCAGCGTCTCCAGCGAATCCGCAAAATGGACGGGACCCGGCGGCGCCGGGCCGTCCCCCGCCAGATCGGCGAACACCGGCGCCCGGTCGAGGGCGAACAGCAATTGCGCCGCCGAGCCGTTGGCGCGCAGGTTGACCACGTCGCGCACGAACCCCTTGGGCAGCGATTTCATCTCGAACAGGGTGAGCACGCTGTGCTTCACATCGGTGCCGCACAGGATGGCGTCCGCCGTCACCCGCTTGCCCGAAGCCAGCTTGACGCCCGCGGCCTTGCCGTCCTTGACCCGGACCGAGAGCACCTCGGAGTCAAAGGCAAACTTTGCACCCGCCTCCCTGGCGCAGGCGGTCAGTGCTGCGGGCAGGCTCGCCGAGCCGCCCGCCACCTGCACGCCGAAGGCCAGCGGCGCACCCGGATCACCCGGCGTCGCGGCGAGGGGATGGTCGAGCAGCAGGCCCGCGCTGCCGGGGCTGAACGGCCCCGCCGTGTGCCCGCGCAGGCACAGGGCGGCCATGAGCAGCCGGGCCGCCTCGCCGCGAAACCGCGACGCCAGCACGTCGCCCATGGGCCGGGCGAAAAAGCGCAGGGTGGAGAGCATGGGCTCCCAGCCGTGGCGTGAGATCGCCGCGCCCCAGACCGCCTTCTGGCCCCCCTTGGCGACGGCCCGGTGGCCCAGATGGGCGGGCGGCGCCGCCTGCAGCATGGGCGCGGTCAGACGCCGCAGCCGCGACAGTTCAGCCCGGAAGGCCATGAGCGCGTCGCCGTCGCCCCTTCCCGCCCGGTTCAGCATGCGCGCAGCGTGGTAGCTGTCGCGCTCCAGGACCACCGGCGCGCCGCGCCCCGTGACCACGGCCAGCGTGCGGCAGGGAATGAGGGTAAGCCCGTAACGCCCCAAATCGAGATCGAACAGAAAGGCCTCCGGCAGGGAGGACAGCCAGCCGCCTCCGATGGGCCCCTTGAAGCCCGGATAGAATTCACGCGGCGCCATCAGGCCGCCGGGGGCGGAGCCCTGCTCGGCGACCAGCACGGAGCGTCCGGCACGCGCCAGCACCGCCGCGGCGGCAAGCCCGTTCACTCCTGCTCCGATGACGACCGCATCATAGTGGGCCATTGGCGCCCGCACCCCACTCGTTTCTCTGGTTGCCGTCCCCCCGCCCGGGCCGCGCGCACTCTAGTGCGGATTTTTCCCGATTGGAATCGGGAGGCTTACGGCCAGTCTGCTACTGCGTGCTGCAGCGCCACGGGCTGCGCGCCGGAGTCTAGCGGGGAAGACGCCCGTATGCACGGATTTCTGCGGAGCCTCCGCACGCCCCCCGGCCATTGCCCGGCGCGCCCCTCCCCTCTATGAAGGCGGCGCTTCGGGACGCACGGCAGACAATGGGAGCAACGGATGGCGACTCTGTTCACGGAAACGCTGCACGAGGGATTCCGGCAGGTCATGGAAGTGACCGCCATGCTGGCCGACGAACAGACGGACTGGCAGCATGTGCAGATCTTCGACACGGTGAACAACGGCCGCGTGATGGCGCTCGACGGCATCGTGCAGATCAGCACGCGCGACGAGGCGGCCTATTCGGAAATGCTGGCCCATGTGCCGGTCATGGCGCGGCGCGCCGCCGGGCTTCCGGCGGAACGGGTGCTGATCGTAGGCGGCGGCGACGGCGCGGTGGCCGAGGAAGTGCTCAAACATCAGACGGTGCGCCAGGTGGAGCTCGCCGACATCGACGGGCGCGTGGTGGATCTGTGCCGGGAACACTTCAGAGAGGTGAGCGGCGCGGCGTTCCGGGACCCGCGCCTCGATGTGCGGATCGTCGACGCCTTCGAGCATCTCGAACGGGAAGATTCGGCAGGCGTTTATGACATCATCATCGCCGACCGGCCCGACCCGGTGGGCCCCGCGCAGGTGCTGTTCGCCGACGCCTTCTATGCCGCCGTGGCGCGGGCGCTGTCGCCGAAAGGGGTGGCCGTGTTCCAGAACGGCGTGCCCTTCTTTCAGGCGAAGGAACTTACCGAGACCATGCCCCAGCTCCGGCGCGCCTTCGCCGATACGGGCGTCTATCTGACCGTGGTGCCCACCTATTCGGGCGGCTATATGGCGCTGAGCTGGGCCTCGAACGGGCTTGCGCCCGATGCAGCGGCACCGGACGAATTGCGCCGCCTGTGGGCGCAAGCCGGTTTGAGCACGGACTATTACAGCCCGGACTTCCATAGGGCCGCCTTTGTCCTGCCGCCGTGGATGGAACGTCTGTGCGGGAAGGATAAGAGCAGCGGGAAAGTGCACCGTGCTGCGCCGGGGAGTTGAAAACGGTGAGAAGGTCCCCGGGTTCCGCGC
>JBKHIN010000274.1:0-4680 GCA_046538635.1 Alphaproteobacteria bacterium | reverse complement strand
GAAATCGTCCGCACGCTGAAGCCGGAGAAGCGCGACTACGAGATCCAGCGCATCGACGGCCTGCCGGACAAATACGTCACCCCGCGCAGCCCTGAAACCATCGAGCGCATCAAGCGCGAGGTCAAGCTGAAGGCCGCCGCCCGGCCCACGGACACGCAAGCCACCTGGTATGCGGGCGAATTCGTCTGGCCCGCGAAGGGGCGCATTTCCGGCGTCTATGGCAGCCAGCGCATCCTGAACGGCAAACCCAAGCGGCCCCATTACGGCGTGGATGTCGCCGCGCCCGCCGGCACGCCCGTGGTCGCGCCCGCCCCGGGCATCGTGCGGCTCGCCGAGAAGGACATGTATTTCGAGGGCGGGCTGATTTTCCTCGACCACGGCCACGGCGTGATCAGCGTGCTGATGCACCTGTCGGACGTGTTCGTGAAGGCGGGCGATGAGGTGAAACAGGGCCAGAAGGTCGCCGCCATCGGCTCGACGGGCCGTTCCACCGGCGCCCATCTGGACTGGCGCATGTACTGGCGCGAGGCCCATGTGGACCCGACGCTTATGGTGGGCCCGATGGAAACGAAAGAGGACCCGGCGAAGGCGACCGGCGGGGCGGAGTGATCAGCCAGTAGGGCGGCGCTGAGCGAAGCGATGCCCACCAATCGAAGTTCACCAATGTTGAGGGCTGCGCGGCGGGCTTCGCCTACGGCTCAACCCGCCCTATCGCATCGAGGGCAACCGCCGCACGGTCGCTTCCGCCGCGCCCGGCCCGCCGTCGCCGGGCGCAAAGGGAAAGCAAAAAATCCCGGAGTCATAACCGAAGCAAAGGCGAAACCGACCGATGCAAATTTGCAATAACGGGCCGGTCCCGGCCGGATTTCAGTGCCTGCCGGCGTCTTCGCGGCACAACTATTGCCGTCTGCCCCATCTCGATCACAGTTTCTCCTTATGCATTACACTTTCTTGATAAGGGTGGACCGGTCGAACCATAATGAGGAGGGAAGACATGAGCATTCGCAGGAATGTGCTGATTGCCGCATCCGCCATGGCCCTGGCCGCCGGTCCGGCCTTTGCGGGCCACCCTGAAAAGGGCGAGAAGAAGATGGACCCCGCCAAGGCGTTCGAAACCATGGATGCCGACAGCAACGGCTCCCTGACGATGGAAGAGGTGAAAACCCACCTCGAGGAGAAGGGCAAGGATACGTCCGAGCTCGCGGAAAAGTTCGCCAAGATCGATGGCGACGAGGACGGCGAGATCTCCAAGGAAGAATGGGACGCCGCCCACGAAAAGAAAAAGAAAGAGGGCGGCGAGGAATAAAAACCCGTTCGCGATTTCCGGACCCCGCTGCCAAGGCGGGGTCCGCTTGGTTCAATGCCGGCGCAGGGATCCGGATCCGGAACGATCCGGGGGTCCGGCGGCAGGACCGGCACCCTCAATACATGCTGCCGCTATCGCGTTCCGCCGGATGATACCGGTCTGCATTGACCAGCACCCTTATTAACCACGGCATCCTTGCCGTTCCCTCACTTCGGCTGCGGCACGATGCGCATATAGGGCAGCGGCGCGTCCCAGCCCTCCGGAAACTTCTGCTGGGCTTCCTCGTCGGGCACCGTCGGCACAATGATGACCTTGTCGCCCTGCTTCCAGTTCACGGGCGTGGCCACCTTGTGTTCGGCCGTGAGCTGAACGGAATCCAGAAGCCGCAGCACCTCGTCGAAGTTCCGGCCCGTGCTCATGGGATAGGTGAGCATGGCCTTGATCTTCTTGTCCGGCCCGATGATGAACACGGAGCGCACGGTGGCATTCTCCGCAGGCGTACGGCCTTGCGCCGACTCGCCGGCCTCCGCGGGCAGCATGTCATAGGCCTTGGCGACCTTGAGATCGGGATCGCCGATCATCGGGTAGGTTACCTTGTGACCCTGGGTCTTCTCGATGTCGCCCATCCATTTTTCGTGGTCCTCGACCGGATCGACGCTCAGCCCGATGATTTTGGTGTTGCGCTTCTCGAACTCGGGCAGCAGCCCGGCCATATAGCCCAGTTCCGTCGTGCAGACGGGCGTGAAATCCTTGGGGTGCGAGAACAGGACGGCCCAGCCGTCGCCGATCCATTGGTGGAAATCGATGCGGCCCTGCGTGGTGTCGGCGGTGAAGTTCGGGGCCTCGTCGTTGATTCTGAGGGACATGGTGCGTCTCCTTCATGAGATGATGTCCACAGGGGTCACCGTGACCGCGGAAAGAGCGGGGACAGCGGCCCCGCCGGCGCAGGAAGAAAAGTCGGGCCGGGCGTCCGCGATGGAAGATGAAAAGGCGGCTGTTTCTCTTTCCGCAGGGTATTGTGACGCTCCCTTAACCGATCCCTGTGAATTGGAAAAGCGCGCCGGATCGGAATGTTCCGACCAAAGTCTCACGTTTCCGTGAAGCCGGATTCCGGCTTCACTCGCCCGCGACTTCCTCTACCGCCGGCGGCTTCTCGGGCTTCACCATGGCGTTGATCTGGGTGCGCAGCAGCGTATTGAACCGTTCCGGCGCCTCGAGCATGACGAAGTGGCCCACTCCGTCCATCGTCAACAGCCTGACACGGGGATGAACGCCGCTGAGCGCCTTCATGTCGGTCGGCTGATAGGTCGAGTTGATGAGCGTTACCGGCAAATTGCGCACCCGGCGCAGGCCCCGCTTGCTGTCGTAGCGCGACAGGGACATGCCCGAAGGCACGGCCACCCGGGGCGGCGCGGACGCCAGGTCGCGCGAAACCGCCTGAACCAGATCGGGCGGGGAACTGGAAATGAAGAACAGTCCCGGCGTGATCTTCAGCACCTGGGCGGAGAAATCGTCGCGCAGCGGCTTCCAGAATTCCCTCGCTTCCTCGCGGGTGGGCCGCTCGCCCGCCTGCTTGAACGTATCCACGCCGATCACGCCCGCCACGCGGTCCTTGAGCCTGCGCGCGGCCTCGAGCGCCACCGGGCCGCCCATCGAATGGCCCACGAGCACGATGTTGCGCGCCGCCAGCGCGTCGGCCACCGCGATCACGTCCTTTGCATAGTTCTTGATCGTCCATTTGCTCCGCTGAAAGCCGGAAGCGCCGTGACCGGCCAGATCCAGCGCCGCGACCCGGTAATGACCGCTGAGCGCGGAGATCTGCTTGCGCCAGTAGGAACGGTCACCCGACCAGCCGTGCACCAGAAGGACGGTGACCTCGCCCTCGCCTGCGACCTCGTATTCGATGGACACGCCGTCGAAACTCTGCGCCAGGCGCGGTTCGCCCCGCGTGGCGCAGGCGGCCGCAAACAGGACCAGCGCGCAGGCAGGCGCCAGCGTCTTCAGAACCCACGGAATTCGCATACCATTCGCCCCTTGCTGAACCGCGAAACCATACCATAGCGCCTGCGCCAATCAGCCGCAAAATGCGCCGGGAGGCGCGGCCTGCCCCGTCCGGACCGTCAAATGCCGCGTCGGCCCCGCGAAACGAGCACGGCCGGTTTGATTCAGCGCCGCGACCGGCATAGCTTTCCGGCCCGGCCTCCCAACACGGCGGATGACATTATGGCGACCACACACTCCGCACAACCCGAAGGAACATCCGGCGGCCCGCGCCGCTTTCAGTGGGACGACCCGCTGTTTCTTGAGGACCAGCTCAGCGAGGACGAGCGGCTGGTGCGCAATTCGGCGGCATCCTATGCGCAGGACAAGCTCATGCCCCGCGTGCTGGAGGCCAACCGGCACGAGCGCTTCGACCGCGAGATCATGAACGAGATGGGGGCGCTGGGCTTTCTGGGCCCCACCATTCCGGCCAAATATGGGGGCGCGGAAGTGAACCATGTGGCCTACGGCCTGATCGCCCGCGAGGTGGAGCGCGTCGATTCCGGCTACCGCTCGGCCATGTCCGTGCAGTCCTCACTGGTCATGCACCCGATTTACACCTTCGGCACGGAGGAACAGAAACGCCGCTTCCTGCCCAAACTGGCCACGGGCGAGATGGTGGGCTGTTTCGGCCTGACCGAGCCCGACGCCGGTTCCGACCCCGCCTCCATGAAGACCACGGCCAAGGCGGCCGATGGCGGCTATGTGCTGAACGGGACGAAAATGTGGATCACCAACTCGCCCATCGCCGATGTGGCGGTGGTGTGGGCCAAGCTCGACGGCGTGATCCGCGGCTTCCTGGTGGAGCGCGGCATGGAGGGGTTCTCCGCGCCGAAGATCGAGGGCAAGATGTCCCTGCGCGCCTCGCTGACAGGTGAAATCGTTCTCGATAACGTGTTCGTGCCGGAAGACAATCTGTTCCCGGAGGTTCAGGGCCTGCGCGGCCCCTTCTCCTGCCTGAACAAGGCGCGCTACGGCATTTGCTGGGGCTCGATGGGCGCGGCGGAATTCTGCTGGCACGCGGCGCGGACTTACGCGCTGGAACGGGTGCAGTTCGGCAAGCCGCTGGCCGCGCGGCAACTGGTGCAGAAGAAGCTCGCCGACATGCAGACGGAAATCACGCTGGGCCTGCAGGGCGCGCTGCGACTGGGCCGCATGCTGGACGAAGGCGCACAGGTGCCCGAGGCCATTTCCCTCATGAAGCGGAACAATTGCGGCAAGGCGCTGGACATTGCGCGGGTTGCGCGCGACATCCACGGCGGCAACGGCATCGCGGACGAATACCATGTCATCCGCCATGTGATGAACCTGGAAACGGTCAATACCTATGAGGG
>JBKHIN010000273.1:0-4688 GCA_046538635.1 Alphaproteobacteria bacterium | reverse complement strand
CGCGTGGCCGCCATGCCGTCCGCGGCCATCGCGCCCCCCGACGACGCCTTGCTCGAAGGCGTGCTAGCCAAGCTGTTCCGGGACCGCCAGCTCGCGGCGCCGCCTGCCGTGCTAAACTTTCTGCTGATGCGCATGGAACGCTCGCTGGATGCCGCCCGCCGCCTGGTGGCGGCCCTGGATGCCGCCTCGCTGGCCGGCCGCCGCCGCATCACGATTCCGCTGGCCTCGGAGGTTCTGGACCGCTATGCCGCCAATTCATGACAGCATCGCGGCTTTTCGCTAGGCTCGGGCCCTGGGGCGGTTCCCCAATGACTGCTGCGAGCGCGACCTGATGACCATTCTCGACAAAAGTTCCCCGGCCGGAGCGTCCGGCGCGGCCGCCATGCGGGAACCGACGCTGACGTCCAATGAGCGGTTCATCAACCGGGAGCTGTCCTGGCTGGCCTTCAACATGCGCGTACTGGAGGAAGCCGAGAATCCCCGCCATCCGCTGCTGGAACGGCTGCGCTTTCTGTCCATCTCGGCCTCCAATCTGGACGAATTCTACATGGTGCGCGTCGCCGGGCTCATGGCGCAGGTGACGGCCGGTGTGCAGACGGTCAGCCAGGATGGCCTTACCCCCAACCAGCAACTGGAACAGGTCAACGCCACGGCGGGGGAACTGATGGCCCAGCAGCAGCGCCAGTGGGTGGCGCTGCGCGCCGAGTTGCGCGCCAACGGCATCAGCGTTCTGGAACCGGAGGAGTTGACAAAGAGAGATCTGGAATGGCTGGAGGAAGTGTTCCTGAGGCAGATTTTCCCGGTACTGACGCCTTTGGCCATCGATCCCGCCCATCCGTTCCCGTTCATTCCCAATCAGGGCTTTGCGCTCGCCCTGCAACTGCAACGGACTTCAGACAGGCGGATGATGAACGCGCTGTTGCCGGTGCCCAGCCAGGTGGAGCGTTTCGTGCGACTGCCGGGAGACGGCTTTGGCGCCTCCGGGGTGCGTTTCGTCACCCTTGAGAATGTCATTCTGCTGTTCCTCTCGAAACTGTTCCCGGGCTACGAACTGATCGGCTGGGGCGGCTTCCGGGTGCTCCGCGACAGCGATATCGAGATCGAGGAAGAGGCAGAAGACCTCGTGCGGGTGTTCGAGAACCTGCTCCGGCGGCGGCGGCGCGGGGATGTGATCCGCCTCAAATGCGAATCGCGCATGCCGGACGATCTGCGCGATTTCGTGGCGCGGGAACTGGAGGCGCCGCCCTCCATGGTGACGGTCGTGGAAGGACTTCTGGGGCTCGCCGCCACATCCAGACTCATTCTCGACGACCGGCCCGATCTGCAATTCTCACCTTACAACGCCCGCTTCCCGGAACGCATCAGGGAGCATGGCGGCGAATGCTTCGCGGCCATAAGGCAGAAAGACATCATCGTCCATCATCCCTATGAGTCCTTCGACGTGGTGGTGCAGTTTCTGCGTCAGGCGGCGGCCGATCCGGAGGTGCTCGCCATCAAGCAGACGCTCTATCGCACTTCCAAGCAGTCGCCCATTATCGAGGCGCTGATCGAGGCGGCAGACGCGGGCAAGTCGGTCACGGCGCTGGTGGAGTTGAAGGCCCGTTTCGACGAGGAGGCCAATCTGCGCTGGGCGCGCGATCTGGAGCGGGCGGGCGTGCAGGTCGTCTACGGCTTCATCGAACTGAAGACCCATGCCAAGATCAGCCTGGTGGTACGGCGGGAGGGGGAAGACCTGCGCACCTATGTTCATTACGGCACCGGCAATTATCATCCGATTACGGCAAAAATCTACACGGACCTGTCACTGTTCAGCGCCGATCCCGCCCTGGGTCGCGACGCCGCGCAGGTGTTTAATTACGTCACCGGCTATGCCCGGCCGGTGCAGCTGGAGAAACTGGCGATTTCGCCGGTCAATCTGCGCATCCGGCTGCTGGAGCATATCGACGCCGAGATCGCCCATGCCCGGGCGGGCAGGCCTGCGCAAATCTGGGCCAAGCTGAATTCTCTGGTGGACCCGATCATCATCGATGCGCTCTACCGCGCGAGCCAGGCGGGGGTGCAGATCGAGCTTGTGGTGCGCGGCATCTGCTGCCTGCGGCCGGGGGTGCCGGATTTATCGGAGAACATCCGTGTCAAGAGCACCGTCGGGCGCTTTCTGGAACATTCGCGCATCGTGTGTTTCGGCAACGGCTTCGGACTGCCCTCGCCGCGGGCGCGGGTCTATATTTCCTCCGCCGACTGGATGCCGCGCAATCTGGACCGCCGCGTGGAAACGCTGGTTCCCATCGACAATCCGACGGTGCACCGGCAGGTGCTGGACCAGATCATGGTTGCCAATCTGAAGGACAACGAGCAAAGCTGGCTTCTGACGGCGGGGGGCGGCTACCGGCGCATCTTTGCCGTGCCCGGCGAGGAAAGCTTCAACGCCCATGCCTATTTCATGACCAATCCGAGCCTTTCAGGCCGGGGAAAGGCGATCAAGTACGATCCGCCGAAACCGGTGCGGATCACCGGCGGCGAGGAATGACATGCGCGCGGAAAGGAGCAGATGACCAGCAACAACGCGCCGTTCGCCGTCATCGACATCGGGTCGAATTCCGTCCGCATGGTGATTTACTCCATGAAGGGCCGCTTTCCGGTGCCCATGGTCAACGACAAGGTCATGTGCGGTCTGGGCCGGGGCCTGACGCGGACGGGGAACTTGCATGCTGAGGGCATGGACCGGGCGCTGGGCGCCCTGCGCCGTTTCCGCGCCGTGGGCAGGGCAATGGGCGTGCGCCGCACGCGGGCGGTGGCGACCGCCGCCGTGCGCGATGCGGAGAACGGGCCGGAATTCGTCGCCGAGGCCAGACGGGTCAGCGGCTTCACGGTCGAGGTGCTTTCCGGCGAGGCGGAGGCGGCCCTGGCGGCGCGGGGCGTGCTGTTCGGCATTCCGGACGCGGACGGCGTTGCGGGCGATCTGGGTGGCGGCAGTTTGGAGCTGGTTTCGGTGGAGGGCGGCGCGCCGGGGCGCTCCGTCACCCTGCCCGTGGGGCCGCTGCGCCTCATGGACCGGTTCGGCCGCAAGATGAACAAGGCGGCGAACTATCTCGACCGGGTTTTCGAGGAAACCGAATGGCTGTCCGAAAACCGGGGCGAACCGCTATATGCGGTGGGCGGCATCTGGCGCTCCTTCGCCCGGGTGGTGATGGCCGAGGATGATTATCCGCTCACCGTGCTGCATCAGTTCCATGTGCGGACGAAAGACATATTCAGCTACACGGAATTCCTCACCCGGCAGAGCCCGTCTTCGCTGGCGCGCATTCCGGCCCTCTCGTCCAGGCGTGCCGACGCGCTGCCCTACGGGGCGCTGATACTGGACCGTCTGGTGCGCAGGGCGAAACTTTCCGGACTGATCGTTTCGGCCTATGGCCTGCGCGAGGGGCTGGTGATGGAGGAAACCGGGCGCGGCGGCCCGGCCGATCCGCTGCTGGATGCCGCCCGGGACTGGCGCGACGCCCGCTCGCGCACGCCGCAAATGGTGGACGAACTGGCGGAATTCATAAGGGTCCTGCCGTGGCCGGACGATCCGTCCCATGAGCGGCTGCGGCTGGCTTCCTGCCTGTTCAGCGATATCGGCTGGCAGGCGCACCCGGATTACCGGGGGCTGGACAGTTTCAACGCCGTGCTCACGGCGCCCATCGCCGGGCTGAGCCATGCCCAGCGCGTGTTCCTGGCGCTGGCGCTCTGGCACCGCTATGGCGGCGGGGCGTCCAACGTGCCCGACCGCAGGGCCGTCAGCCGCCTGCTGGTGGAAGAAGAGCGCGAGCACGCACGGCAACTGGGCCTCGCCCTGCGCCTCGCCTACCGCCTCAGCGGCGCAGCCAGGGGCGTGCTGCCGCGCGTGCATCTGGCGCCTGCGGGCGGCAGCCTGATCCTGCGCCTGCCCGGCGATCTGCGCGATTTCGCGGGGGAGGGCGTGGACAAGCGGCTGGGGGCACTGGCGGGGGCGATGAACCTCAGCCCGGTGGTGGAGTATGGGTGAGTCCGCCCTGCAACCTTATGCATATTGCTGCGCGCATTGACATGCGCACGAAAATGCGCATAATAAGTTGAGCGTTCTACAAAGGGTGACAAGCTTATGCCCGTTGCAGCTACCGACCGGAGCGTGCGCCGCGCCGCCAATCTGTCCATTGACCGTACCGTGCTTGCCGAGGCCAGGGAACTGAAAGTCAACGTTTCCCGGGCGGCAGAGGAAGGCATTTCCCGCGCGATTGCGGAGGAAAAGGCAAGGCGCTGGCGCGAGGAAAATGCCGAGGCGATCGAAGGGTGGAATCGGTGGGTTGAAAAGCACGGCCTGCCGCTGGCGCGCTACCGGCAATTCTGATGTCCCGCTTCGATGTCTATGTCAACCCGGAGGGCTCCGGATGGCTAATTGATATACAGACGGATTTGCTGGAGGGACTGGATACGCGCGTCGTAGTCCCGCTATTGAAGCTTGACGAGGTTCCGCCGCCCACTAAACGATTGCATCCGGTTTTCGAACTCAGCGGAGAAAGGGTCGTCATGGCGACTCAGCTCATGGCAGCTGTGCCTGCCTCAGTCTTGGCCGCTCCGCTTACAAACCTTTCCGCCTATCGGGACGAAATCACCGCCGCGCTCGACTTGCTGTTTCTGGGGTTTTAGTGTGAGCACCGACGATCACCCGA
>JBKHIN010000272.1:0-4695 GCA_046538635.1 Alphaproteobacteria bacterium | reverse complement strand
TTCTGGATTCCCGCTTTCGCGGGAAAGAGCGGAGGTGAGGGCCGGGCCGATTCGTATCCCGCCCTGCCCCCTTCTAACCGTCCTTCACGACCCTGTCCACTTGGCGCCTGTGAAACCGGGCGTGGTAAACTGCCCCTGTCCGCGCCGGGCAAACCGGCGCCGCAACGGTTGAACCAAGGGGGGCGGCAATGGCTCGGATTTTATTCTACCTGGTGATTCTGGCGGCGGGCGCAGTGCTCGCCTTTGTGGTGGCGGAAGCCTTTATGGAAGTAGGCGCGCGCCAGCCCGGCGACGTGGCGCTGGAAGGCCCCTACGCCCTGCGCCGCGGCGAGGAATGTGACCCGGGGCCCCAATTCCTGGGCCTGCCCGCGCGTGAACTCCTCGTCGGCACGGTCACCACCATGTTCGGGATCGTGATGCAGGCCGTGGGCGGACGCATGCTGCGGCGGGGCTGAGTCCCCGCCGGGCGGGGCCGCCACCGGCCCCGCGCCGCCTATTGCTGTTCGAGGCGTGCCGTCAGCATTCGGATGGAGTGCTCGAGCGTGCGGTATTCCTCGCATTCTCCGGCGCACACGCGGGCCATGCGGGCCAGCTTGGCGCGGGCCGCCTTCAGGTCCTGGCTCGCCACGTCCATCTGCCCGTTCCAGAGCAGCGCCTTGATCTCTCCGGGATCGATATCGAGGGCGAGGCGGAAATATTTGCGCGCCATGTCCGGCCGTCCGGCCTGTCCGTGCGCATGGCCGAGCCAGGCAAAGGCGCGGGCGTTGCGCGGATCGGCCGTGATGGCCCGCTCGAACTGGAGCACAGCAATGTCGAACGCCCGGTCCTCGAGTGCCGCCTTGCCGTCTTCCAGATGCGCCTTCGAGACGGGTGACATCCGGACCCGCTCCGCCCCCTGGGCCAGTCCCATCTCCAGGACGACGAAGCCGACGCAAACCGCGACAAGGGCCGCACCCGACCGTCCCATCAACCCGCCAACTCTCATGAGCCGGAATCTGAACATCTCGCTCACGCCTCTCCGTCCATCTCGCCGCAACTGAGAACGCTAACGTAGAATCCGTCGGTTCCCGTTCGCACCGGCGACAGATATGAACCCACATCCCGCGTTCCGGTGCAAGCCTCCGGAACCGGCCGCCCGATCCCCGCCAGCCATAAATCATTGGACGGTATCGGCGTAAATTTCGGGTTGCGCCCCAGAAAAGCGCGGATTTGCGCGCCGTTCTCGGGTTCCAGAAGCGAACAGGTAACGTAGGCGAGCCGCCCGCCGGGCGCAACCAGAGATGATCCGCGGTCGAGCAATTCGCGTTGAAGCTTCAGACGTTCGCCGAAGCGCTCCCGCGTCAGCCGCCAGCGGGCATCGGGCTGGCGCCGCCAGGCTCCCGACCCGGAACAGGGTACATCCAGCAGCACCAGGTCCATGCGCCCCTCGAGATCCGCGAGTTCGGGCCCCTCGCCCGTGAGCAGGCGGGTCTGGACATTGCGCACGCCCGCCCGCTGAAGGCGGCGGCGCGCCTCCCCCAGCCGCGCACGGTCCACGTCGCACGCGAAGATTTGCCCCGTGTTATCCATCATCTGCGCCAATGCAAGGGTCTTGCCACCGGCGCCCGCGCACAGATCCACAACCTGCCACCCGGCCCGCGCGCCGGTGAGAAGGGCGGCAAGCTGCGAGCCCTCGTCCTGAAGTTCGATCCGCCCGGTCCTGTAGAGATCGAGCGCACGCAGATTGACGCCTGCCCGCCCCTCCGCGGGCGCGGGCAGCCGCAGCGCCCAGGGCGACCATGTTCCCCGTTCCACCGTCACCGGCGCGACGGCTTCCGCCAGCCGTTCATGCGCCCGTCCGGGCTCGATCTTCAGCGTGTTCACGCGCAGGTCCACGGGGGCGCGTTCGTTGAGAGCGCGCAATTCCGCCTCCCGTCCTTCGGGCGTTCCGGCGATCAGGGGCAGGACCCATTCGGGCACATTGGCGCGCACATGTTCGGGCACATCCTCAGCCTGCGGACGGGCGAGCGCCGCTCTCTCCGTTTCGCTCAGGGGCGCCGCGTCATAGGCCTCGCCGGTACACAGCGCCGCCAGCGTCTCCACCTCGATGCCCGAATTCAGCACACGCTCGGCCAGCGCCAGCGCGCGTGGCGTGTCTTCGTTCATATGCCAGGCAAGCTCGGCCCTCCGCCGGCTGACGGAAAAGACGATTGCCGCGATCTCCGCCCGGTCCTTCGATCCGGCGAAACGGTGCGCGCGCGCCCAGCCCTGAACGGCCTCGGCCGCCGGACGGCCGCCGTCCTGCATTTCCGTGAGAATATCGATGGCCGCCTGAAGGCGGGCGCCCGGCCGCATGAGAAAAGCTCCGCTTTTCAGTAATCAGGGATCAGGGATCAGTAATCAGAAGAATTTTGCGGATGATTCAGGCGCCCATTCCGGACTGGAATACGATTCCTCCGATTACTGACCTCTGATCCCTGATCACTGCTGACTGGGATAGTTGGGCGCCTCGCGCGTGATGGTCACGTCGTGCACATGGCCCTCGCGCACGCTCGCCGCCGTCACGCGGATGAACTCGGCCCGCTCGTGGAACTCGGCGACGGTCGGACAGCCCGTATAGCCCATGGCCGCGCGCAGGCCGCCGATCAACTGATGAATGATGGCCGCCACCGGCCCCTTGTAGGGAACCTGCCCCTCGATGCCTTCGGGCACCAGCTTGAGCGTGTCGCGGATGTCCTGCTGGAAATAGCGGTCGGCGGAACCGCGCGCCATGGCGCCCACCGAACCCATGCCGCGATAGGACTTGTACGGACGGCCCTGATAGAGAAAGACCTCGCCCGGGCTTTCGTCCGTACCCGCCAGAAGCGAGCCGATCATCACGCAATCGGCGCCGGCCGCGACGGCCTTGGCGAAGTCGCCGGAATACTTGATGCCCCCGTCGGCAACCACCGGCACGCCCGCCTTCGCCGTCACTTCCGAAACCTCCATGATCGCCGTAAGCTGCGGCACGCCCACGCCCGCGACGATCCGCGTGGTGCAGATGGAGCCGGGGCCGATGCCCACCTTGATGGCGTCCGCGCCCGCGTCCATCAGGGCGCGCGCGCCGTCGCCGGTCGCCACATTGCCCGCCAGCACTTCCACGCGATTGCTGGACGACTTGATGCGCGACACGGTGTCGAGCACGCCTTTCGAATGTCCGTGTGCGGTATCGACGACGATCAGGTCCACCCCGGCGTCGATCAGCGCCTGCGCGCGCTCGCAGCCCGTATCGCCCACGGAGGTCGCGGCGGCCACGCGCAGCCGGCCCTGATCGTCCTTGCAGGCTTCGGGATGCAACTGCGCCTTTTCGATGTCCTTCACGGTGACCAGCCCGATGCAGCGGTAATCCTCATCCACGACGAGGAGCTTTTCGATCCGGTACTGGTGCAGGAGGCGCTTGGCCTCGTCCTGGTTCACCGTGTCGCGGACCGTGATCAGGTTTTCCCGCGTCATCAGGTTCGCGACCGGGGTTTCGGGATTGTCGGCGAAGCGCACGTCGCGGTTCGTCAGTATGCCAACGAGCCGCCCCCTGCCCTGTTCGTCGAAGGGTTCGGAGACCACGGGAATGCCGGAAATGCCGTGATGTTTCATGAGCGCGAGGGCATCGGCCAGCGTCGCCTCGGGACCGATGGTGACCGGGTTCACCACCATGCCGGATTCGAACTTCTTCACCTGGCGCACATGCTCGGCCTGTTCCTCCGCGCTCATATTCCGATGAAGCACGCCGATCCCGCCCGCCTGCGCCAGCGCGATGGCGAGCGGCGCCTCGGTCACCGTGTCCATGGCGGCGGACATGAGCGGAATGCCGAGTTCGAGCCCGGCGGTCAGCCGCGTGTGCGTTTTGACCTCTCCCGGAAGCACTTCGGAGGCGGCCGGTCTGAGAAGAACATCGTCGAAAGTGAGGGCGTCGGTAATCTTCATGGCGGCCTCCCGGATGGCAAAAACCGGCGGCGCGGCGGCCGCCGGCGAATCCATGAATGAAATCTTGACATAAGCCGGCCCAACGGTGCGCGCAAGGGCGCAGGCGTCACACCGCGCTGCCCCGAAAGCCCGTGGCCACGACGTAAACCTCCGCCGACTCCGCGCGGCTGGCTTCCGGTTTCACATGGCGTACCGTGGCGAAGGCGCGGCGCAGTTCCTCGAGCAGATGCCGCTCCGTGCCCCCCTGCAGGACCTTGGCGCAAAAGGCGCCGCCCGGCTTGAGTATATCGCGGGCCAGGTCATACGCGGCCTCGCACAGGGCCATAATGCGCAGATGGTCGGTCTGCTTGTGGCCGGTGGCGGGCGCGGCCATGTCGGAAAGCACGACGTCCACAGGGCCGCCGGTCAGGGCGCGGATTCGCTCCGGCGCGTCCGGGTCCAGAAAGTCGAGCTGGAGAATTTCCGCGCCGGGCACCGGGTCCATGGGCAGAATGTCCACGGCAAAGACATTGCCCGCCCCGGCGCGCTCCACGGCAACCTGGGTCCAGCCGCCGGGCGCGGCGCCCAGGTCGAGCACCCGCGCCCCCTTTTTCAAAAAACCGCATTTGTCGTCGAGACCGGTAAGCTTGAAAGCCGCGCGCGAGCGGTATCCGGCACGCTTTGCCGCCTCCACGTAAGGATCGTTGAGCTGGCGCTGAAGCCAGCGCGTCGAGGAGGCCTTGCGCCCCTTCGCCGTCTTCACCCGCTCCTTGAGCC
>JBKHIN010000271.1:0-4703 GCA_046538635.1 Alphaproteobacteria bacterium | reverse complement strand
CTGTGGGGGCGCGATGTGTTTTTATCCTGTCATCCTCGGGGCCGCCGCAGGCGGAACCCGGGGACCTTTCATCCGCTTGCCGAGGATTCACTTCAGGCAAACTCCCGGCGTGCTGATGGAGGTCCTCCGGTCCGCGCTCCGCGCGGCCGGAGGATGACAGGATAAAAACGGAGAGCACCGCGGGCGCGCCGCTACTCCCCGATGCGTGATTTCAGCGGGCCCACGGCGGGGCCGTGCAGCACCTCGCCGTTCACCGCGAAGCGGGAGCCGTGGCAGGGGCAGTCCCAGCTGTGATCCACGCCGTTCCAGCCCACGAGGCAGCCCATATGGGTGCATACCGCCGAGACGGCGTGAACGACGCCGTTTTCGTCCTTGTACGCCGCGACGTTCTCGCCCTCGATGTCCAGAACCTCCGCCTGCCCCGGCGCCAGCCGGTCGAACGATTCGTGCCGGGAGGAAAGAAAGCGCTTCGCCAGATGCTCCGCCGCCGAGGCCTGGGCTTCGGCGAATTCCTTGCCGCCTTCCACCGGCTTCACCCGGTCCGCCCGGAACAGGGCGAGCCAGGGATGATCGTTGCCGGTAGCGAGTTCGGTCAGCATGATCGCTGAGGCCGCGCCGTTGGTCAGCCCCCAGGCATCGAAGCCCGTGGCCACCAGATAGCCGCCCGGACCGGCCGTGGACCAGCCCACGAAGGGCGCCTGATCCATGGCCGTGTAGTCCTCATTGACCCAGCGGTGGGTAATGCTTTCGGGGCGGAAATGCCGGTTCAGCCAGCCGGCCAGCGCATCGAAATGCGTGTTCTGATCTTCCGTATGGCCGGGCTTGAATTCCTCGCCCACCGCGACGGCATAGAGCTTGCCGTCCCCGTTGCGATGAGTACGGACGGACCATTTGGGCTGTTCGGCGCAGATATACATGCCGCCCACGTCCTGCGCCACCGGGGCCGCCGCCATGGGCTCGGCCTTGGGCTTGGTGCGGGCGAAATAGGCGCCCGTCTGCCCGAGCGGCAGGTTGGTGGCCATGAGGACGTGGCGGGCGCGCACCGTGCCGGCATCGGTTTGCACACGGTCCGTATCCCAGTCCGTGACGCGCGAATGCTCGAACACATGGCAGCCGCGCCCCGGAATGGTGGCCGCCAGCCCCGCGACGAAATCCACGGGCTGGAACTGGGCCTGATCGTCCGTACGCATCGCGGCGAGCACCGGGAAGGGCAGGCCGGTTTCCGTGGTGATCGAATAATTCAGCCTCAGCTTGCGGGCGAGCGCGGCCTCCTCGCGCAGCCTGTCCGCGAATTCCTCCTCGCCGGTCCAGGTGAAGGCGGGCGCACGTTCGAGATCCGCCGCGATGTTATGCTGCGCGGCGAGGCTTTCGATCAGCTTCAGCCCCGCATCCTGCGCCTCGGCGTAGAGATGCGCGCGCTCCTCGCCGAATTTTTCGGCAAGGGTGGTGTAGATGATGTTGTGCTGCACGGTGACCTTGGCGGTGGACTTGCCCGTCACCTGGCGCCCCACGCGCAGCGCCTCCACCAGGGCGACGCTCAGTCCCCGGTCCTTCATCAGGCGCGCCGCCGTCACCCCCACAATGCCGCCGCCCACGATGGCGACGTCCACATTCACCTCGCCGCTGAGTTGGGGAAATTCGGGCGCCGTGCGGGCGGTCGCGTTCCAGTAGCTTCCGTTGTTGATTGCCAGGGGCATGGCCGGCCTCCGTCACTGAACTGATGCCGGAGAACGCGGGCGGGGAGGGGAGGTTCCGTTGTGTGTGGAGAGGAGAGAGGGAAGAGGAGCGAGAGAAGCTCCTGATTTTTCCCGCCTCTCGCTTCTCGCTTCTCTTCCCTCGTTCCTCCTACGCCACCTGCCGTGCCAGCGCGCACTGGGACCAGATTTCGGTCAGCGCGCCGATCAGCCGGTCGATGTCGGCATCGGTGTGCAGGGGCGAGGGGGTGATGCGCAGGCGTTCCGTGCCGCGCGGCACGGTGGGATAGTTGATGGGCTGAACGTATATGCCGTGATTGTCCATCAGCCAGTCGCTGATCCACTTGCACTTGGCGGCGTCCTTCACCATCACCGGCACGATGTGGCCGGGATTGCGCAGGTAGGGAATGCCCACGGCGTCCAGCCCCGCGCGCACCTTGGCCACCTGCTGCCGGTGGCGCGCCCGTTCGAGCTGGCTGGTCTTCAGATGGCGGATGCTGGCAAGCGCGCCCGCCGCCACGGCGGGGGGCAGGGCGGTGGTGAAGATGAAGCCGGAGGCGAAGGAGCGCACGAAATCGCACAGCGCGGCGGAGCCCGCGATATAGCCGCCCATGACGCCGAAGGCCTTGCCCAGCGTACCCTCGATGACGTCGAGGCGATGCGCCAGCCCCTCGCGCTCCGTGATGCCGCCGCCGCGCGGACCGTAAAGGCCCACCGCGTGCACCTCGTCGATATAGGTCATGGCGCCGTGGGCCTCGGCCACATCGCACAGTTCCTTGATGGGTGCGATGTCGCCGTCCATGGAATAGACGGATTCGAAGGCCACCAGCCTGGGCCGGTCCGGATCGAGGCTTTTCAGCTTGCGCTCCAGGTCCTCCGGGTCGTTATGGGCGAAGATGTGCTTTTCCGCCTTGCTGTGGCGGATGCCCTCGATCATGGAGGCATGGTTGGCGGCATCCGAAAGCACGATGCAGCCGGGCACCTGAGAGGCGATCGTGCCCAGCGCCGCCCAGTTGGAGACATAGCCCGAGGTGAACAGCAGCGCCGCTTCCTTGCCGTGCAGGTCGGCCAGCTCGCGCTCCAGCAGCACATGATAATGGTTCGTGCCCGAAATGTTGCGCGTGCCGCCCGCGCCCGCGCCGCAGCGGTCGATGGCCTCGTGCATGGCCTTGAGCACGGCCGGGTGCTGGCCCATGCCCAGATAGTCGTTGGAGCACCATACGGTCACTTCGCTGCGTTCGGCCGCGCGGTGGCGGGTGGCGCGCGGAAAGGCCCCGGCCTTGCGCTCCAGATCCGCAAACACCCGGTAGCGGCCCTCCTCCCGAAGGCCGTCCAGTTTTTCGCGGAAGAACTGTTCGAAATCGGTCATACGCCTCTCCCCGGCCGGTGTTCGCAGCCTTCCTGGCCTGATATGGGTTCCGTTCCGGCGCCGTCAGCCAGGGTGCGCCGATTGCCCGCAACATTCGTTAACCACCCCTCAGCCTCCAGGCATACCCGAAGGCCCCCGGGCCCCTTTCGAACCGCAAGCACCAGCTTGGTACGCTGCGGCCGCCGGGGCAAGGGGCGGCGCCGTACACATCCGGTAAAGATTGCCGCAGGAATCGCGCCGCCCTTGCCGCCCCTCAGGCAGGATAAACCGGAACGCCGCCCGCCCGGTTTGATTCGGCGCAAGAAGGCCGCCGGCCGGAATCGTTAAGATGGCCGCGAAACGGGCCCGCTGGCGGGCGCAGCGTAAGGATGGCAGCGGTGGATCTTCCGGGGCTTGTGCTCTTCGGCGGGCTGGTGGGCATGCAGCACGCGCTGGAGGCCGATCATCTGGCCGCCGTCGCCGCCATGAGCGCCGAGCACGGCAGCCGCCGCCGGGTGGTGCTGCGCGGCGCCTGGTGGGGGGCCGGGCACACGCTGGCCCTGTTCATCCTTTGCGGTGCGGTGGTGCTTTTCGGCCTCACGATTTCGGCGCGCACGGAGGCGGCGCTGGAATTCGGCGTCGGCGCCATGATCGTGGTGCTGGGCGGCAATGTGCTGTGGACCGCGTTGCGCAGGCGCATCCATTTCCACGTTCACCATCACGGCGACCATGTCCGCCATGTCCACGCCCACAGCCATGAGGGCGAAGCGGTTTCCCATGCCCATAGCGGCCATGATCACGCCCATCCGCCCGCGCGTTTCGGGCGGGCGCTCGCCGTGGGGCTTGTGCACGGCGCGGCGGGCTCGGCGGGGCTTCTGGTGCTGGCGGTGGCGGCGGCGGAATCGGCGTGGAGCGCGCTCGCCTATGTGGCGGCCTTTGGCGCGGGGTCGATTCTGGGCATGGCGGCGCTGTCCCTCGTGGCCTCCTGGCCCCTGGGGATGCTCGAACGGGGCGCGGGCTGGCTGAATGCGGGCTCCAAACTGGCCATCGGCGTCATCGCGGTTTTCATCGGCGCCCGGCTGATGCTGGAAAGCACGGCGGGGATCTGAACGCGCCTTTCGGCGGGGCGGGAAAATGCCCGCCGGCGGCGGACCGCCGGCGGGAGTCCGGTTCTTTTACCGCTCGCTTTCCCGCTCGCCGCGCAGCAGGCCGGTGAAGCCGACGATCACGATGGAGGTCAGCACCCAGCCGGCGATCACCTCGAACCAGAACCAGATCTTGGCCCCGCCCGCGCGCAGCGCGTCCTCAAGGAAGGGCAGGGCACGTAACGCCCATTCGGGGAGGGCATTCAGCGCGGGATAGGCGGCGCGCAGGTCAACGCCGCCGCCGGGCGCTTCGTCCGCATCGCGGGGAATCCAGAATTCCTCCTGATAGAGCACCGAGCCGGGGGTGAGCACATCCAGCGAGTAGAGCCAGGGCCGGAAGTCCTCGTATGGCGAGCCCGGCGTCTTCAGCCTCTCCATATGCTCCGGGTTCAGAGCGACCAGCGGCTGCACCGGCCGCATGCGTCCCGTGTCCCAGGCCACCATGAAGATGAGGCCGCCGGTGAGCCAGATGATGATCAGCGCCCAGACGGGCCGTCGCAGCGCATAGCCGTGGCC